>JBGQJJ010000021.1:0-17593 GCA_041498955.1 Terriglobia bacterium | reverse complement strand
TTGTGGTGGGCGCTGAACTTACGATTGCGATTGCCATCGGCCGGTCCCACTTGTCGTTTGGCGAGCCTGCCCCGGCGAGCGCGCTCGAGCCCAGCACGCAACTCGTGGGGAAAGTTCTGTTCAGCGAATACATGCTGCCGCTTGAAATCGCGTCGATCCTGCTGCTCGTGGCCATGATCGGCGCGGTGGTGATGGCCAAGAAGAGAATATGATGAGGCGGGTACAGCGATGATTCCGACCAGCCACTATTTGTTCCTGGGCATGGTGCTGTTCACGATCGGCGTGATCGGGGTGGTGACCCGCCGGAACGTGATCATTATTTTGATGTCCATCGAACTGATGTTGAACGCCGTGAATATCAATCTGGTGGCGTTTTCGCGGCTCGTCGGCTCGGCGGAAGGGCACGTGTTCGCTATCTTTATCATCACCGATGCGGCCGCGGAAGCTGCTGTCGGGCTGGGCATCATTATCGCGTTCTTCCGCAATCGCGAGACGTTGCTGGGCGACGAGATGGATTTGCTGAAGTGGTAGGGAGAGAAGGTGACAGGTGGTAGGTGGCAGGTTACAGGGGAAACCGCAGCGTTGCGTGTCATCAGTTGAAAGCTAGGAATCGATTGAGCAGGGGTTTTTAGAAACATCAAATTATGATGCCGACGGAATATTTTCTCGCGCACATTTGGCTGATCCCGCTGTTTCCTCTGGCGGGAGCGGCGCTGATGCTGTTCATTGGCCGGCGGCTCCCGAATGCGGGTGTGAACATTATTTGCGTCGGTACGCCTTTTCTTGCGATGTGCTATGCCTTCGGGGCGATCTGGCAACTTGTCTCGCGGCCCGCCACGGGACGCCTCGTGAGTTACAACCTGTTTGACTGGGTTCCCGCGGGGATCATGCACACGAATTCCGGACGCGTGATGGATTTCCACGTGCCCTGGGGCGTCTTGATGGACCCATTGACGGCCGTGATGCTCCTGGTCGTAACGGGCGTCGGGTTTCTCATTCATGTGTACTCGATGGGATACATGGGGCACGAAGGCGGCTACTACCGGTTCTTCGGCTACTTGAATTTGTTCATGTTCTCGATGCTGACGCTGGTGCTTGCGAACAATTTATTGCTGCTGTTCGTTGGGTGGGAAGGCGTCGGGCTGTGCAGCTATCTCCTGATCGGGTTTTATTTCCTGAAAAAATCGGCGTCGGATGCGGGGAAAAAGGCATTCATCGTCAACCGCATCGGTGACGCGGGTTTCATTCTCGGACTGTTCCTGATGCTGGGCGCGCTGGGCACGATTCAGTTCACGGAGCTTGGCCCGGCGATTGCCGCCGGACACTTTGCCATGGGCGATGCCACGCTGACGGCGATTGCGCTGCTGCTCTTTGTGGGCGCGACAGGGAAGTCAGCGCAGCTTCCGTTATATGTCTGGCTGCCGGACGCGATGGAAGGGCCGACGCCGGTCAGCGCGTTGATCCATGCGGCCACGATGGTGACGGCCGGCGTGTACATGATTGCGCGCACTAACGCCGTGTTCTCCATGGCGCCGAAAGCGCTGGCCGTGGTGGCTGTGGTCGGCTGCGTCACCTCCATCTTCGCCGCGACGATGGGCCTCGTGCAGAACGACATCAAGCGCGTGCTGGCCTACTCTACTGTGTCGCAGCTGGGCTACATGTTCCTCGCCTGCGGCGTCGGCGCATTCACCGCGGGTGTCTTTCACCTGATGACGCACGCCTTCTTCAAGGCATTGCTCTTCCTCGGATCGGGCAGCGTGATCCACTCGCTCTCCGGTGAACAGGACATGCGCAAGATGGGCGCGCTATGGGGAAAAATTCCGACGACGGCAAAAACATTTGTCGTGGCGTCGGTCGCGATCGCCGGAATTCCGCCGCTTGCCGGTTTCTTCAGCAAGGACGCGATTCTCGGCCACGCGTTTGAGTACAGCCCGATCCTTTGGCTGCTCGGTTTCATCACCGCCGGCATGACGGCGTTTTACATGTTCCGGCTCGTGAACATGACGTTCTTCGGCGAATCGCGCGTCGATCACGAAGTCGAGCACCATATTCATGAATCGCCAAGTTCGATGACCGTGCCGCTGGTGATCCTTGCCGGGCTCTCTATAGTTGGCGGCTGGGTTGGCTGGCCGGAATCGCTCGGCGGCAGCGACCGCTTCTCTAAATTCCTCGAACCCGTCATGGCCAAGCATGCGGAAGAAGGCGGCGAGGCAGCCGCGGCGCATGTGGCATCCGGGGCTTCGATGGAGTATTTGCTGATGCTCTTGTCTGTCGCTATCGCCGCCGGAGGCATCTGGCTGGCGTACAACTGGTACATCAAACATCCCGAAGTACCCGACAAGATCGCTGCGTGGAGCCCGTTCCTCTACCGTTTGCTTTACAACAAGTATTACGTGGACCAGCTTTACGACGCGATGTTCGTGAATCGCATGAAAGATTTGGCGCTCACGCTGGGCGCATTCGACGTGAATATCGTCAACGGCCTGGGCGTGGACGGCTCCGGTTGGGTGACGCGCATTACTTCGAGCATTTCCGGCATTTGGGATTCCTGGATTGTGGACGGCCTGGTGAATCTGGCCGCGCGGATTGTGTGGCTCTTCAGCTGGCCCGTGCGGATGCTGCAGACCGGCCGCGTGGCGCGGTATGCGCTGTTCATGCTATTCGGCGTGCTGATTTTTCTGGGCTATTACTTGTGGACTTCGGGTTTCAGACTGTAGCGCCCGCCTTCAGGCGGGCACTGCAATTTCAAGAACATGCCCGCCTGAAGACGGGCGCTACACATGCGTCTGAAATTGCATTAGAAGAAGGCGAGGCAGGAAGATGGAATTCTACAACACTCATATCCTGACGGTGGTTCTGTTCACGCCGCTGGTGGGGTCGCTGGTGCTGCTGTTCGTGCCGCGCGACAGCGCCACGGCGCACCGCGTGATCGGCAATCTTTTCGGCTTCCTCGGGCTGATCGTTTCGCTGCCGCTCATCTGGCGCTTCAGCCTGGACCCGGCCGCGCCGCGCTACCAGTTTCCTGAAACCTACGACTGGATTCCTTCCATCGGCGCGCACTACGCGCTGGGTATCGACGGCATCAGCCTGCTTCTGGTCATGCTGACCACCCTCCTCTGCGCAATTTCGATTCTTTCGTCGTGGAGCGCGATCAAGATGCGCACGAAAGAATATTACATTCTGTTTCTCCTGCTTCAGGTGGGCATGCTGGGCGTGTTCATGGCGCTGGATTTTTTCCTCTTCTACATGTTCTGGGAAGTGATGCTCGTGCCGATGTATTTCCTGATCGGCGTGTGGGGCAGCGACCGCCGCCTGTACGCCGCGATCAAATTTTTCCTGTATACCTTGGTCGGTTCGGTGATCATGCTGCTGGGAATCCTGGCGCTGTATTTCAAGGCTGGCGGCGGCACATTCGATATGCCCACGCTGCTTGCGTCGGCCGCGCAGTTTGATACGCGCACGCAAGTGCTGCTGTTCTGGGCGTTCTTCTTCGCGTTTGCGATCAAGGTGCCGATGTTCCCGTTCCACACCTGGCTGCCGGACGCGCACACCGAAGCGCCCACGGCCGGATCGGTCATCCTGGCCGGCGTCTTGTTGAAAATGGGCACGTACGGATTCATCCGCTTTTCGCTGCCGCTCCTGCCGGTGGACCCCACCGCGCGCCACAAAATTGTCACAATCATGATGGTCGTTTCGATCATCGGCATTATTTACGGCGCGCTGGTCTGCATGATGCAAAAGGACATGAAGAAGCTGATCGCCTACAGTTCGGTCAGCCATCTGGCCTTCTGCACGCTCGGCATTTTCGCGCTGACGCCGAACGGGCTCTCCGGCAGCGTGATTCAGCAAATCAACCACGGCCTCTCCACAGGCGCGCTCTTCTTGATCGTCGGCGTACTGTATGAGCGGAGACACACGCGCCTGATTTCGGAGTACGGCGGCCTTTCCACGCCGATGCCAAATTTCGCGGCGATCTATATGATCGCCACGCTCAGCTCGCTGGGCTTGCCTCTGCTCAACGGGTTTATCGGTGAATTCGTCATCTTGCGAGGCACTTACGAAGTCAGCATCAAGTATGTGGCCTGGGCCGTGATTGGCATTGTCCTGGGCGCTGCGTACTTGCTGTGGCTCTACCAGCGCGTGATGTTTGGACCAGTCACCAATCCCGCGAACGAGCATTTGGCCGACCTGAACGCGCGCGAATACGCGACGCTGGTTCCCTTGATTATTCTGTGCTTCTGGATTGGAATTTATCCGAAGCCGCTCTTCCGCGTTCTCGAGCGCCCCGTGCAGCAGATCGTCGAGCAGATCAATCCCGGATATTACGGCGCGGAACGCGCAGCCGCCCCAGCGGCTACTCCCGCACTGGCTCCCGCGGAAGCGGGCGTCGGGACGCCGGGCATGCCTGGAATGAATATGCCATCCAGTACCGGGACATCCCCCGCTCCTGAAACGGAGAAGAAGTAGACGAGCCGATGAGACAAGTCTTCAATGGATTCCAGTCCTTCATGCAGCAGGGCGGCGGCGGCCTGCTTCTGCCGGAGATGATGCTCGTCCTGTTTGCCATGGGCATCCTGCTCACTGACTATCTGCTCGAAGCTCGCGACAAGTATTTCAACGCGTTGATGGCCATGCTGGGCGTGATGTTCAGCGCCATCTGCCTGTGGCAATTGCGCGGGGCCGCCGACAGCGGGCCCATGGGATTCAGCAGATCTCTGCTCGTCGACCCGTTTTTTCTGTTTTTCGGCTTCATTTTCCTCATCGCCACGGCGCTGGTGATCATCCTTTCGGTCCGCTATCTCCAAATCGAAGACGAGAATCACGGCGAATACTACGCCCTGATGCTCTTCGCCACGGTCGGCATGATGTTCATGGCGTCCGGCTACGACCTGGTCGTGCAATTCCTGGGCCTGGAAACGATGGCCATCAGTTTTTACGTGCTGGCGGGATTTTTGCGGCGCGACAAGCGTTCGAACGAAGGCGCGGTGAAATACCTGCTGCTGGGGGCGTTCAGTTCGGCGATCCTGGCCTACGGATTCTCGATCCTCTACGGGATCGGCGCCATGGCCAACCTGAGCTCTATTGGCCAGACGCTGCCTCCCAGGACCAATCTGGACGTGATCGCGGTCGCGGTGGAGGCAAGGGGCCACGCGGACCTGTTCGTGCTTCTGGCCCTCGCTACGGTGGGTGCGGGGCTTTTCTTCAAAGTGGCCGCCGTGCCATTCCACCAATGGGCTCCTGACGTGTACGAAGGGGCCCCGACGCCGATTACGGCCTATATCAGCGTGGCGTCCAAGACGGCGAGCTTTGCCCTCTTACTGCGCCTGCTGCTCACCGTATTCTGGCCGGTGCGGGTCGATTGGGAAATGCTCATCGCGGGCGTCGCCATCGCCTCCCTTACAGTTGGGAACCTGGCGGCGATCACGCAGACGAATGTGAAGCGCATGCTGGCCTACTCCTCGATTTCGCACGTGGGCTACATCCTGCTCGGAATCGTGGCGGCCGCTTCAAGCCCGCTGGGGTTCCTGACCGGCATGAAGGGCGTGGCGTTTTACCTCTTCGTTTACGGATTCATGACCATCGGCGCGTTTGCCGTGCTGATCGTGCTGCAGCGGCAGGGAATCATCGGGGACGAGCTGGACGATCTGAACGGCCTGTATCGCCGCAGCCCGCTGTCCGCGCTGGTGCTGCTGATTTTCATGCTGTCGCTTGCCGGGATTCCTCCTCTGGCGGGTTTTGTAGGAAAGTATTTCATTCTGCAGGCGTTGATCGAGACCGGGCACAATCGGCTTGCGCTATTCGGCGCGCTCTACATCGTTCCCGCGCTGTACTATTATTTCCGAATCGTGATGCACGCGTATCTGTATGAACCGGGGAACGCGCCTCTGCCGGTCGTCACCATCGGGCAGAGGGTTGCCTTTGCCGTGATGTGCTTCGTGACTGTCGCCGCCGGGGTCTATCCGGAGCCGTTCGTGCGCCTGGCGACTTATTCGCTGTTCTTCCCATCAGGTTTCAGTGGCCACTGAGGAACCAGGCTCGCCTTCCTCCCCATCGCCGCGAAAACGGCCAGCAGAAGGTGTGCGGCAGATATCCGATGTATTGGAATTGCCGTTCCTGTTGGTCGCAAGCGTGGCGATTGGAGGAGGGGCAGGGTATTTCCTGGACAAGCGGTTCCATACCTCGCCCATATTTACTCTGATTCTTGGTTTGCTGGGTTTTGCCGGGGGAATGATCCAATTGGTGCGACGCTTGTCGAAGGACACTTAGGACGATGGCCGAGACCGACTCCATCTATGTTGCCGCCGAGCATCGCATCGAGTGGATGACGCTTGCGTTCGGATTGGCCGCCGCCGTGTTTGTCCTCCTGCGCTGGGGCTGGCGTCCCGCCGCAGGAGTGGCTCTGGGCGCCGCGCTGGCGTGGCTGAATTTTCGATGGCTCAAGCAGGGAGTAACCGCACTCGTTAAAGTTTCGACCGCGCAGGCGAATTCGGAACACGCGCGGGTACCCCGGGGCGTTTACGCTAAGTTCTTTGGACGCTTCGCTTTGCTGCTGGTGGTGGTCTATGTTATCCTTTCGCGTTCCTGGTTGCCTGTGGCTGCGGTGCTCGGAGGGTTGTTCGCGGTCGTTGCGGCCGTGATGATCGAACTGATGTGGGAACTCGTGCGCGGCAGGCGTGAAACGGAAACACACACTTAGAGCTCTCTTGCGCGCGGCTTAATTCCGGGGTCAACTGGAAAAATGGAAGAGCAAGTCTTAGGTGTGACAAAGCTGGTCAACGCCCTTCTGGGAAAACCTGCGTTGGCATTGCTCGCGGCGCTGCACATCCATCCTGAAAATTCCGAGTATCCGATCCCGAATCACATCGCCATGGAATTGGTGGTCTTTCTGATCGCGATTGTCTTTTTTACTTGGCTGAAGGGGCGCCTGTCGGTGGACGATCCTGGCGGCGCGCAGCAATGTATGGAAGCGCTCCTGACGAATCCCATGGGCGTTGGCGCGCGCGATTTGCTCGAAGACACCGCCGGCCACAACGCCCTGCAATACCTCCCCATGATCGGCAGCATTGGCATGTTCGTATTAATGAGCAATCTGATCAGTTTGGTTCCCGGATTTTCTTCTCCGACGGCCGAGAAGACGGTGCCTCTGGGCTGCGCGATCGTCGTTTTTCTTTATTACAACTGGGCCGGTTTGCTGCACCACGGACCGCTCAAGTATGCAAAGACGTTCCTGGGACCGGTTTTGGTAATGTCTCCGATTATGTTTGTCGTCGAAATATTCAGTCATCTTGCCCGGCTGCTTTCGCTCACGGTTCGTCTTTGGGTCAACATGCTCGTGAGCGAGTTGCTGTACGTAACGTTTCTTGGTTTGACGCTGTCCCTCTTCCTGTTTGTGGGAAAACTCAACAGGCTGGGATACGCGCTGGCGCCGGTGCCGCTGCTGGCTCCGCCGCTTTTTCTTCTTTTGCATATCTTCGTCGGATTCGTGCAGGCGTTCGTTTTCACTTTGTTGCCGATCATTTATTTGGGTGGGGCAGTGGGGGAAGAGCACTAATCGGCGCGCTGATTTTATGTAGGTTTATTTCATACCGGCATGATCCGCTGTCTCGCGTGAGCCCGGCTGCAAGAGGGATGTCCGGGAACCACCTCCGAGCGGCTATTTCTTAGCGAAGGAGATATATGATGAAGAAGTATTCGATGATTCTGTTTGCGCTCCTGGCGGTGGCTTTCGTAGCTCCGGCTGCGTTCGCGCAGGCGGGTGCGGGCGCCGCTGCGGAGCCGACCAACTGGGTGGCCATCACTTCGGGCTTTGCCATGGCGATTGCCTCGGCATTTTGCGGCATGGCTCAGGCTCGAGCGACGTCTTCGGCCTGCGAAGGCCTGGCTCGCAACCCGGGCGCGGCGGCTCCCATTCGATTCGCGCTGCTGCTGGCGCTAGTGCTGATCGAGTCGATGGCGCTCTACACCTTTGCCATCATATTCGCCAAGGTCAAGTAAGCGATTTCGTTTTTGGTTTCCCGCGGCACGTTCTCGGATTTTCGAGGGCGTGCCGTTTTGTTTTTGATGTAGCACAGGCACTCTTGCCTGTGCGGTTTTCTCAGCTTTCGCCCATCAACGACGCGATCGATGGTCGATAAGACCGCACAGGCAAGAGTGCCTGTGCTACTTGGAGCTACCGAATATTCAGTGCGGCTTTGGCGGCGAAATCGATGATGCGGGCGGGGAACAATCCGGCGAAGACCGTGCCGGCGGCGGCGATCCACAACACGGCGGAGAGCGTCCAGGGCACGGGCTCGGCGACAATTTCCGCCGCCGGCTCGCGCATGTACATGGCGACTATGACGCGCAGGTAGTAGTAAGCCCCGATGACGCTGTTCAGAGCCAGCAGGATTGCCAGCCAGATCAAGTTGGATTCCAGCGCGGCATTGAAGACGTAGAATTTCCCAAGGAACCCCGCCGTGATGGGCAATCCCAGAAGCGAGAGCAGGAACAGCGACAGGCAGGCAGCCATCGCGGGCTGCCGGCGCGCGAGCCCTGTAAAATCCTCGATATCGACGAGGCGCTCGCCCGGCCCGCCAAGATGCGCGACGATCAGGAACGCGCCCATTTTCACGAGGGCGTAGCCAACCAGGTAGAACAGCGCCGCGGCAATACCCTCTTCGGGATGGTCCGTGGCGGCCGCGGCCGTGAGCGCGACGAGAATGTATCCCGCGTGCGCGATCGAGCTGTAGGCCAGCATCCGCTTCACGCTCGTTTGCACGATCGCCGACAAATTTCCGGCAAACATGCTGAGCGCGGCTGCCACCCACAGGGCCCAGAACCACAGCGGCGCCGCGGCGTCTATGCTCGCCATAATGCGCAACGCCAGGGCGAACGCGGCGGCCTTTGGACCTGTCGAAAGCAGCGCGGTGACAGGCGCGGGAGCGCCTTCGTACACGTCCGGCGTCCAAAGCTGAAAGGGAGCCGCGGCAACCTTAAAGGCCAGGCCAATAAAAATAAATCCGAGGCCGATCTTCAAGAGGGTGTGCGCGGAATCGTTGGCCAGCGGCGTCATCAGGTCGAGATGAGTCGACCCGGTTGCCCCGAAGGACAACGCGATCCCGTACAGGAAAAAAGCGGTGGCGAATGATCCGAGCAGGAAATACTTCATCGCCGCTTCGTTCGAGCGGGGGGCGTCGCGGCGGTAGCTCGCCAGGATGTAGGAAGCAATGGAGCTCATTTCCAGGCCAATAAAGGCCGTCAATAATTCGTGCGCTCCGGCCATCACTCCCATTCCGGCGGTCGCAAACAGGATCAGAGCGCAAAACTCGGCGGCGTCCAAATCGTCGCGCTGGAGGTAGCCGATCGAACCGAGAATCACCAGGAACGCCGCGCCGCAGACGATCCAGTGGACAAACAGGCTGAACGAGTCCGCCCGGAAAAGGCCCGAATAGGCGAGGCCCGGATATCTCGCGGGATAAAACGTCGCAACCAAGGCGAGCGCCGCGCCCACAAGCGAGATGCCCGCCAATAGGTCGTGGCGCGCTTTCGAGACGACGGGCGCGAGAAGCATGACCAGCATCCCGAAGCCGCAGAGCACGATTTCGGGCGCAATCCTGTACAGGTCTTGTAGGGGCGGGAACATTTATTTCAATTTCACCGAGTTTGCCACGCCGGCGTACGCCGCGGTGTCCAGGCCGGGCAGCGTCACGGGGGCATGATCCAAATACATGCTGCCCGAGCCATGCTTGGGCAGGCCACCGGCGTTGTAAGCCTGCGGGCGCCGCATGAGTTGCAAAACATTTTGCGTGTAGGCCTCGGTCCTCCGCGTAAAGAACGGCGAGCCGATTCCCATCCACAGAATAATCGCGGCCATCACGAACAAAATTCCGCGCTCGCGCGTATCCAAGTCTGGAAGTGTGCCGTTCTTGTCTTGCGTCAGGCTGCCAAAGAACACGCGCTGGTACGACCAAAGCAGATAGACCGCCGAGAGAATGACGCCGAGCGCCGCCCAGGAGGCCCAATCCGCATGTCGCTGAAACGTGCCCGCCAGAATCAGGAACTCGCCGACGAAACCGTTGAGCATCGGCAGTCCCGCGGAAGCAAAGCACGAGAAAAGATACAGCGCCGCCAATACCGGCATAGGCGTGGCTATGCCGCCGAATTCCGAGATCAGGTGCGTGTGCCGGCGGTCATATAGCATCCCGACGCAAAGGAACAGCGCGCCGGTTGAAATTCCGTGATTGAGCATTTGATAGACGGCGCCCTGAATGGAAATCTGGTGAAACGCAAAAATTCCGAGCACGACGAATCCCAAGTGGCTGACCGAGGAGTACGCAACCAGCCGCTTCAGATCCACCTGGACCATGGCCACCAATGCGCCGTAGATGATGCCGATGATCGCCAGCACCGCAATGTACGGCGCAAACTGGCGCGCGGCGCCCGGAAACAGCGGCAAGCAGAAGCGCAGCATGCCGTAGATGCCCATCTTGAGCAGGACGCCCGCCAGCATCACCGAGCCCGCCGTGGGAGCTTCCGTGTGCGCGTCCGGCAGCCACGTGTGCAGAGGGAAGAGCGGCACCTTGATCGCGAACGCCAGGAAGAACGCGCCGAAGAGCAAATATTCCGTTGAAACGGGCAGCGCAATCGTGCCGTTGGAAAGCAGCGCCTGGAGCTGCGAGACGTCGAACGTCGGATAGCCCGCGACGGCGGTGATTCGATAGAGCCACAAAATCGCCACGAGCATCAGGATCGAACCGAACATGGTGTACAGCACGAACTTCAGCGCGGCATAGATGCGGCGCCCGTGCCCCCAGATGCCGATCAGGAAATACATCGGGATCAGCATCACTTCCCAGAACAAGAAGAACAGGAACAGGTCAAGCGAAACGAAGACGCCGATCACTCCGGTTTCCAGCACCAGCAGCGAGATGAAGAAACCTTTCACACGCTGGTCGATCGATTTCCAGGACGCCAGAATCGAAATCGGCGTGAGCAGCGTGGTCAGCAAGATGAGAAACAGGCTGAGTCCGTCGACGCCCATGTGATAGTGAATGGGCGGCTGCGGAATCCAGGTGCGGAATTCTTCCCATTGATAGCCGGCTGCGTGCGCGTCAAAGCCACGCAGGAGGAGCAGCGAAAGGGCAAACTCGACGCCCGCCGTGGTCATCGCCAATCGGCGAATCCAGAGATGATCGTCATCGCGGAGGAGCAGGAGAGCCATCGTGCCCGCGACGGGCAGAAACGTCAGGACCGAAAGCAAGTAAGTTTGCTGCACGTCAGTCCACCATCCAGAGCAGCAGGGAAGTGAAAACCACCACGCCCAGAACGATCCAGGTGGCGTAGCTGCGTATGTTTCCGGTATTGGCGCGGCGCAAGCGGTCGCCCGATTCGCGGGAAACAAATGCGACGCCGTTCACGGCGCCGTCAATCGCGCGCTCGTCGACCGCGTGCCACAGAATTTTGTCGGAAATCCAGACCAGCGGGCGCACGATCGCGGCCTGATACAATTCATCGATAAAATATTTCCCCGAGAAAAGTTTGTACAACGGAGAAAGCGAGTCCGCCAGCTTCTTCGGCGCTTCTGGACTCTTGATATAGAACCACCACGCCAACAGAAAGCCGAGCAGTCCGGCGATCACGGGCGCGCCGAGCAGGGCTTGCAAAATTTCTCCGCCGCCTCCGGAAGATTCGACCGCCGCAGCGGCAGGTTCCGCACCAGTTACCAGCGCGGGCGCGAGGAACTGCTCGAAGTGATTCACCCCGCCCATGAGTTGCGGCGCGGCCATCCATCCGCCGCAGACGGAGAGAACGGCCAGAACGATCAGGGGTATCGTCATGCTCCTCGGCGATTCGTGCACGTGCACTTTGTGCTCGTCGTACCGCTGCCTGCCGAAAAACGTTAAGAACAAAAGCCGGAACATATAAAACGAAGTCAGTCCCGCGGTCAGGACTCCGAGCCCCCACAGCACCGGGCTTATGACCTGCGCTTCGTTCAGAATTTCGTCCTTGCTGAAGAATCCGGAAAAGCCCGGCGCGCCCGCAATCGCCAGCGTGGCCACGAACATCGTCCAGAACGCGATCGGAATTTTCTTGCGCAGGCCGCCCATCTTGCGCATGTCCTGCTCGCCGCCCATGGCGTGGATCACGCTGCCCGCGGCGAGGAAGAGCAAGCCTTTGAAGAAGGCATGCGTCATCAGGTGAAAAATCCCCGCGCCAAACGCGCCCACTCCGCAAGCCAGAAACATGTAGCCGAGTTGGGACACGGTCGAGTACGCGAGTACTTTCTTGATGTCAGTTTGCACTAGGCCAATCGTGGCGGCAAACAGCGCCGTCACGCATCCGATCACGCCGACCACTTGCATGGCCACCGGCGCGTTGAGGAATATTGCGTGCGATCGTACGACCATGTACACGCCCGCGGTCACCATCGTCGCCGCGTGGATCAGCGCGCTGACCGGCGTGGGGCCTTCCATCGCGTCCGGCAGCCAGACGTAGAGCGGAAGCTGCGCGGATTTCCCAGCCGCGCCAACAAACAGCAATAGCGCAATCGCCGTGAGCGTGCCAATTTGCCCGGCGGGATCGGCGGTCATGCCGGCGGCGCGCGGCAGCACGGTGGCGAAGTCCAGCGAGCCGAAGGTGCGGAAAATCAGGAGAACGCCGAGAAGAAATCCGAAATCGCCGATGCGGTTCACCCAGAATGCTTTATTACCGGCGTTGGTGGCGGATTGTTTTAAGAAGAAGAATCCGATGAGCAGGTAGCTGCACAGCCCCACGCCTTCCCAGCCTACAAACATCAGCAGGTAATTGGCCGCCAGGATCAGCACGAGCATGAAGAACATGAACAGGTTGAGGTAAGAAAAGAAACGGCGGTAGCCCGGATCGTCTTGCATATATCCGGTCGAATAGATGTGAATCAACCAGCCCACGCCGGTGACGACCAGGAGCATGATCACGGTGAGCTGGTCCACCTGCAGCGCGAAGTCGGCCTGAAATCCCCCGGCGGAAATCCAGGTGAAGTAGGTTCTGATCCAGGGAATTTGGTTTGGGAAAAGGGTAAGGAATTCGCGCACCGCTTCGAGTGCCAAGAGGAACGCAAGAGTCGCCGAGGAAAGCGCGACGGCTGTGATGACCTTCTTCTGCCAGCGTCCGCCAAAAATACCGTTGGCGGCGGCGCCCATGAGCGGCAGGAGCGGAATGATCCAGAGATAAGAGAGAACCGGCATCAGTCTTTCAGCGAATCCACGTTTTCCACGTCGAGCGTTCCCCGGTTGCGGTGAATGAGGATAATGATCGCCAGGCCCACGGCGGCTTCGGCCGCGGCCACGACAATCACGAAAAAGACGAACACCTGTCCCTGCAACTGGCCAAGCAAACGGCTGAAGGAAACAAAAGCCAGGTTGACGGCGTTGAGCATCAACTCAATGGACATGAAAATGGTGAGGATGTTGCGTTTGAAAATAAACGCAATCACACCCAATCCGAACAGGACGGCGCTGAGCACTAGATAGTACGAAGTCGGAACCACAACTCCCCCCAGAGTGCTTCGTTGACTTGTGTAGCGCCCGCCTTCAGGCGGGCACTCTTAACTCAAGCAAATGCTCGCCTGAAGGCGAGCGCTACACTATCCCGGCCGATTCAACCCGGTCTTAGTTGGACTCTTCGCGGCGCGCCAGGACCAGGGCGCCCAGCAAAGCGATCAAAATCAGAAACGACGTCAACTCAAACGGAAATACGTATTCGCGAAAGAGCAGCGTCGACAAATCGCGCGTCGAAACCGTTTCCGCTGGCGCCGAGCCGAGGTGCGACGTGGCCCGCCCAATCCAATAGGCCACTTCCGCCAGAAACACAACACCGAGCGGCACGCCCACAAAGCGCGCCAGGCGGCTTACGTTCGTGCGTTCTTCTTCTCCGGCATTGAGCAGCATGATGACAAAAACAAATAAAACCATGATCGCGCCCGCATACACGATAATCTGCACGGCGGCCACAAATTCCGCGCCTTGCAAAAGATAAAGCCCCGCGAGAGCGACCATGACGACGATCAGCGACAGGGCGCTGTGAATCGGATGCCGTTGCAGGATCAGGCTGACCGCTCCCGCCACGGTCACGGCCGCGAGGACCAGGAACATCGCGATTTGCGGCGTAATCATCGTATTCCTCGGGGCGCCCCTCGAGGCGTTCCTCGCGCCATTTCCTTGTACTCGAATCTCATCTCTGTGTCAGCACAATCGCCAGACTCGTGATCACCACGTTCAGGATCGAAAGCGGGAGAAGCAGCTTCCACCCGAAATTCATCAACTGATCGTAGCGGAAGCGCGGAAGCGTGCCGCGCACCCAAACGTAAATAAACAGGAAAAACGCAATCTTCAGCAGAAACCAAAATGGCCCCTGAATAAAATCGATGACGCCCGGCTGGCCGCAAAATACCCCCAGGCCGCACAGGACGACTCCCAGAACCGGTAATACGATCCGTCCAAACACCGTGAGATAGCGGACGCCATGCACGATCAAGGCGAGGCCCGCCAGGGCAAAGACCGCCGCGGGAATGAAGTGCGACCAGGCGAACAGCGAAGTCTGCGGAAACGGCGAGAGCCATCCCCCAAAAAACAAAATCGTCGCGAGGCAGGACACCGTAATCATGCTGGCGTATTCCGCCATGAAAAACATCGCGAATTTGAAGCTGGCGTACTCGGTGTGAAAGCCGGCGACGAGTTCGGATTCCGCTTCGGCCAGATCGAAGGGCGCGCGATTGGTCTCCGCCACGGCGGCAATGAAAAACAGGAAGAAACCCAGGACTTGCGGCATGGGCGAGCCGATCAGGTTCCATCGAGGTACGAATCCCCAATGAAAACCCTGCTGCGAGGTCACGATTTCGCTCAGATTGAACGTTCCGGCCATCAGGATCACGCCCACGACGGACATGGTCAGCGCGAGTTCGTAACTGATCATTTGCGCCGAGCTGCGCAGGCCGCCGAGCAGCGGATACTTGCTGTTGGACGACCACCCGGCCAGCGCCACGCCGTACACACCCATCGACGTGATCGCGAATAAAATCAAGAGGCCGATGTTCAAATTGGTGATGCCCGTCGGCGTGGGCTGGCCGAACATCGTCAATCCCTTCGGCCCGAAAGGAATCACGGCGATCGACGTGATGGCGAGCGAAAGCGCCAGAAACGGCGCAAGAAAATAGGCGAACTTGTCCGCCGCCGCCGGCGTCACGTCTTCCTTGAACAAAAATTTAACCCCATCGGCCAGCGGCTGCAGCAAGCCGTGCGGGCCGACGCGATACGGTCCCCAGCGCGCCTGAATGTGCGCCACGACTTTGCGCTCGAACCAGGTGAGATAGGCGAGCGCCGTCAGCATCACGAAAAGCAGGATGACCACCTTCGGCAGCGCGACGATCAGAAGCGGATGCTGCGCGGCTAACTCGTTCACGGCTGCGCCTCCACTTCCACTTTTTCTTCGGCTGCTTCAGGCAAGGAACGAACCATGGTGCAGTAGCGGCTCAAACTGCCGCTGGTGAAGAGTGTGTCGCCCGAGGAGAAGATCGAGCCGGCCGGGACATCGAATTTCGCGTTGTCGTTGGCGGCGGAAACAGGAGAAGTTCGCGCCGCCTCTCCGAGCAGCAGGGTCGTCATGGGGAAGTTATAGCCAGGCACCGATTGGCGGATCTCGTCGAAGGCAGCCTCGGGCGTGCGCAGGCGGATGGCTTGTCCGAGACCATGCTGCGCCAGTTGGAAGGAAAGAATTCGCAGGATATCGAAATCCGTGCGCGTGCCCATGACGTCGCCGCCCTTGCGCACGAGTTGCACTTCGCCGGCGGAGTTGGTCACGGTGCCGTTTTTCTCGTACGCGGCGGCGGCTGGCAGGACGACGTCGGCGAGTTGCGCGGTCTCGGTGAGGAACAGGTCCTGCACGATGAGCAAGTCGAGTTTGCCCAGGCGACCCGTTGCGGAAACGCCGAAAGTTTTCACCGGGTTTGCGCCGACCACGTAGAGCGCGTGCAACTGACCTTTGGCCGCGGCGGCGAGCATCCCGCGCGCGTTCATTCCAGGCTTTTCCGGAAGCTTCGCGCCCCACAGCGCGGTAAATTTTTCCCGCGCGTTTGCGTCCGTGACGGCTACGTAGCCGGGGAGCATGTCGGGGAGTTGACCCATGTCCGCCGCGCCACGCGAATTCGCATAATCGCCGAGCGCCATATAACGCGTCTGGCCGTGCAGGGAAGAACCGAACTTCACGAGGTCGCGGATTGCGGTGCCGGTCAGTTCCGCGCCGAACACGATAACGACGTTGCTCTCTTTTTCGAGCGAAGTTTTCAGCGAGGAAAGCCGCTCGATCGTGCCCGCATCGAGCTGCGCTTCGCCGCCCGCGAGCCACCGGACAGCAGTCGCCTCGCGGCCTTCGGGCACTTCGGCGAATCCCCTGGCCTTGCGAAGCAGCTTGATGGATTTTGAATTGATAATGTACAGGCGCGCGCCGCGATGGCGGATGGCGGAACGAATCTGCCAGGCCACCAGCGGGCTTTGCTCGGTCGGATCGTGCCCGACGAGCAAGACCGAGTCCGCCTCGTACAGCTGCGTCATCGTAGCGCTCGCGGCTGCAGCCTGCGTGCCAAGCGCGGCGATCAGGCTCGCGTAATCGGCGGTGCGGTGATGATCGAGGTTGTTCGTGCCGATAGACGCGCGCGCGATCCGCCCCAGCAGATAATTCTCTTCGTTGGTCGTGCGATTCGAGCCGATGAAGCCGATCGAATCCGGGCCGGTGGCCTTGTGCACCTCGGCGAGGCGGCGGGAAACCTCGGCCAGGGCGTCTTCCCAGCTGGAAGGGACGAGCTGGCCGTTGCGGCGCACGAGCGGCAGCTTCAGGCGCTCCGGGTGCCTCGTGAAATCAAATCCAAAGCGGCCTTTCACGCAAAGAAAATCCTTGTTGAATCCGGAAAGATCGCGATTGTTGGCGCGCAGAATTTCATTGTTGCGCACGCTGAGCGTGGTCTTGCAGCCGTTTGAGCAATGCGCGCAGACCGTGGAGACGTAGGTCATTTCCCACGGCCGCGTCTTGTACCGGTACGTGCCGCTCGTCAGCGCGCCAACAGGACAGATATCGATGCACATGCCGCACTCTTCGCAGTCCAGATGATCCTCGCCGTTCGGAATAATCACCGATTGCGAACCGCGCGCGCCCACGCCGAGCGCTTTGACGTCCATGCCCTCGTCGCATACGCGCACGCAGCGGAAACACAAAATGCAGCGCGGCGCGTCGTAGTAGACCGCCTCGGACCACTTCTGCTCGGGCTCGTGGCGCTTCTCTTCGTTGAAGCGGCTCTTGTCCGCGCCATACGTGAAAACCATGTCCTGCAATTCGCATTCGCCGCCCTTATCGCACACGGGACAATCGAGCGGATGATTTGCCAACAGAAATTCCAGCATGCCCTTGCGCGCTTCATGCACTTGCGGCGTGCTGGTGCGGACCACCATCCCGGGCATTGCCACGAGCGTGCACGCAGTTTGCAGCTTGGGCGCCTTTTCGACTTCGACCAGGCACATGCGGCAAGCGGCCTGCAATGAAAGGCCGGGGAAGTAGCAGAACGATGGGACTTCGATGCCCATGCGGCGAG
>JBGQJJ010000020.1:0-17735 GCA_041498955.1 Terriglobia bacterium | reverse complement strand
GTCGTCCTTGTCGGCATCGGGCATGTCGGAGGGATTGTTGACCTTGGCCAACTCCACCGACAAGCCCTTCGTGAGCATGGGCGTGACCACCATGAAGATGATCAACAGCACCAGCATGATATCCGCCATCGGAATCACGTTCGGCGCCGCCATCTGCGGGCCGACGGTAGGCTTGTATGACATGGGTTACTTCTATCCGCCAGCGCGGCGCGTAATGAAGTAGTTCACCAGCTCCATCGAGGAGTTGTCCATTTCGACGTCGAACGCCTCAACCTTGTTGGTGAAGTAGTTGTACGCCCACACGGCGGGCACGGCCACGAGCAGTCCAAGCGCGGTGGTGACCAATGCTTCGGAAATACCGCCGGCAACCGCCGACAACCCGGTCGCCTTCGTGGTTTCAATTCCTTTGAACGCGTTGATGATGCCGACCACCGTGCCGAACAATCCGACGAACGGCGCGGTCGAGCCGATGGTGGCGAGGCCGGAAAGGCCGCGCTTCATTTCGGCATGCACGATCGCGACCGAGCGATCCAGGCCGCGCTTGGCGGCTTCGATCACTTCCGCGTCCGCAACCTGGGAAGAAGCGGATTGGAATTCGGAAAGGCCGGTGGCAACCACCTTGGCGATGTGGCTCTTCTTGTTGCGCTCGGCGATGGAGATGGCTTCGTCGAGTTTGCCTTCGCGCAGTGCGCCCGCGACTTGCTGAACGAATACGCGGGATTGTTTGCGCGCCGCGCTGTACATCAGCACGCGATCGATCATGACGCCGAGTGACCATGCGGACAGAAGAAACAGAATGCCCACTACGACCTTCGCGATAATACTCATGCTGCTCCACATCGCCCGCAGGTCCCAGTTGCTTCCCTGCAGGACGACTACGTTCATTGCCCAAACGGCTAGATTGCCAAGCATGTGATTCGCTCCTTTTTTTTGCGGGGCCGCCCGCCTCGGCGGACAACCTGCACCCTTTTATTTCGTTTAAAACTTGCGGGCCGGAACCGGCATTGCCGGTCCCGGCCGACTCCCTGATTGGCAGCCTCAATTCGCGGGCTTCAAGATTTGAAGACCGATCCCCAGGCCGCCGTCCTGCACAAAACCTAACCACCCATCGTAAACGTGACTGTAATCGTGGTATCGACTTCCACCGGGTCGCCGTTCAACAGCGTCGGTTTGTAGCGCCATTGTTTCACGGCATCCAGAGCCGATTGCACCAAGAGCGGGTGACCGGAGATCACTTCGAGTTGGGCAACCTTGCCGTCCTTGTCGATGATCGCGTGAAGAACAACGTTGCCTTGAATGCGGGCCTGCCGCGCCAGGGCGGGATAGAGCGGGCGGGTCTGCTGGAGAATCGACGCCGCCGTCACGTTACCGCCTTGTTTGACGCGCTGCGGCGCCGTCGGCTTGGGCGGAGGCGGAGCCACGGCGCTGACCATCCCCTGTCCGGGGATGCCGCCAAACACACCGCCCGTGTTACCGGCATTGCTGATCACATCGGGCGGAAGCTCGGCTTCCTTGAACACAACCACTTCATGGGGAATCGAGTGCGGCTGCGTCAGTTTTCCGGACTGGATCAAGCGCGCCACCGGTTTGACGATTGTCTTCACGGGTTGCGGGGGAGGAGGCGGTGGCGGAGGAGGCGGCGGGGCGATGAGCAACGTGGAGAGCATCGCCTTCGGAAGCGCCTCGGTGTAAATCAAAGGGATCAAGATGAGAATGCCCAGGATCAAGGCCTGTACTACACCCGAGAGTACAAAACCCCAACCTTTATTGTCTTGCTTCTTTTCGCTTGTAGATTCGAGCAGATCGTCAAACATCGTGCTTCCCTCCTGCCGGAAACCTCCAGGGGATTTTCTGAGCAGGCCCGCCGCGGCGGGACTGCTCCCGCCCCTAGGTCTTCCGGAGTTTAGTACCGGCTGCGGTTCCGGATGCAACAACCGCCCCGCCCTGGCCTCTCCACTGGTTCCAGGCCACTACCAAAGGCGCGGCAATGCCAAAACTGGAATACGTTCCTACCAGAATTCCAACCACCAAAGCAAAGGAAAAAGCGCGCAATACCTGGCCGCCCATCACGAACAGCACCAGCACGGTCAGAAACGTCAGGCCGCTGGTCAGGATGGTGCGCGAAAGAGTTTGGTTGATGGAACGATTCACGATGGCCTTAAATGGCTCGCGGCGCATGAGCCGCGCGTTCTCACGGATCCGGTCAAAGATCACAATCGTGTCGTTCATCGAATACCCGACCAGGGTAAGTAACGCCGCAATCACCGTAAGAGAAATCTCAAAGTGAAAGATGGAAAAAAGACCCAGCGTAATCAGAACGTCGTGAAACACCGCCAATACTGCCGCAGCACCGTACACCCACTCGAACCGAAATGCAATATAAACCAGCATTCCGCCCAGGGCGTACAGAGTTACCACTACGGCCTGGCGGCGCAGTTCGGAGCCGACTTTCGGACCGACGATCTCCACATTGATGATCGCGAACGTGCTGGTGTAAAACGCATCGCGCAGCGCGGCGATTACGTTTGCATTCGCGCCGGAAGCGGAAAGTTGGCCCAGGTCGGTTACGATGCCTCGATGGTCGCGGTCGCGAAACGTGGCCAGCTGGCGTCCAAGCTGGTTATAGCGATCCCCGGCGGTTGTACCCAACGCCAGGGGGTCCTTGCGCGTCAAAACTTCCGCGATAGTTTCAGCCCCGGCGGCGTTGAAATCCTGCTTGCCGGCCTCACCCGCGCCCAGCGTGGCGTGGAGGGCATTGAGGATGGCCGTCTTGCCGGCATCGAGCGCCTCGGCTCCCTGGCCCTTTTCCTCAAGATTGATCAGAACTTCGTTTCCATTCGCAGTGGTGAGATCGCTGACCGGAACGATGGTGCTATTGCCAATCCCCTGCTGCGCCAAACCATTACGGAGGGTATCGATAGGCGGAGGGCCTGCAAAGCGCACGTCGACAACCGTACCCCCTTTAAAATCAATGCCATAGAATAGGCCGCCATGGGCCAGGATGGATGCCACGCCGAGCGCGAGAAGGAGAAACGACAAGCCAAAAAAGTACTTGGCTTTGCCCATCCAATCCAGATCAACCTGTTTGAAGAAATTCATGCTCACTCTGACCCGTTAGAGTTGGACACCAACGATCATGGATTTGTTCCCGAAATTAATCTGTTCCCAAAAGAACATCTTTGTATCGCCAACCTTCAAGTTGGCATATTGGAGCGGACCAGATGCCCGCCTGAAGGCGGGCGCTACTAAATGCTCAGTTCCGCCTCGCGGGGCATCTTGGCCAGGTGCCAGTCAAAGATGACGCGCGATACATAGACCGACGTGAAAAGGTTCGCGAGCAACCCCACCGCCAAGCTGACCGCAAACCCGCGGATCGGACCCGTCCCGAACAAGAACAAAAAGGCCGCGGAAACGATGGTTGTCACGTGGGTGTCGATAATGGTCAGGAAGGCGCGCTTGAATCCTAAATCAACGGCGGAGACCGGCGCTTTCGACGCACGCAACTCTTCCCGGATACGCTCGAAAATCAGCACGTTGGAATCGACGCCCATACCGATCGTCAAAATGACGCCCGCAATGCCCGGCAAAGTCAGCACGGCGCCGAAATACGCCAGCGCCGCGAGCAGCAGCACGAGGTTCAGAATCAAGGCAATGACGGCGTTAATGCCCGCCAGGCGATAGTAAACAATCATGAACACCATCACCACAATCAAGCTGATTATCGAAGCCTGAACGCCGTGCCGGATGGAATCCGCTCCGAGCGAAGGACCGACGGTGCGCTCTTCAAGATATTTGATCGATGCCGGCAGCGCTCCGGAACGAAGGACCAGGCCAAGATCGTTGGCTTCTTGTTCGCCGAACTGGCCTTCGATTACACCGGTATCGTCAATGCGGCCGTTAATCACTGGAGCCGTCTGAAGCCGATGCTCGAGAACGATGCCCAGCTGTTTGCCGATGTTCTGTTCGGTGAAGGGCCCAAACCGGCGGCCCGCTTCGGTGGAAAGCGTGAAATCCACATCGTAGAAGCCGATGTTTTTCGTGCTGCGCACGGCGGTCGCGCTGCGCAGGTCGCGGCCTGTGACCACGGGGACGCGATCGATGACATACCAACTCTCGGCAGCAGGCTGGCCACCCGATGCCGAACTCTTTCCCTGAACGATTTGCGCGTTCGGCGGCAAGACGCCCCCGTGCGCGGCCAAGGCCGCCACTTCGGACTGGTATGGGGTCGTGTCCAGTACCAAATGCAGTTCCAATTGTCCGCCGGCTTGAATCACGCTCTTGGCGCGGTTGGGATCGCCTTCCCCGGGAAGCTCGACGATGATTTCGTTTTCTCCCTGGCCGTAGGGAGCGACCAAAGGTTCCGTCAAGCCCAGCGCGTCGATGCGGCGACGAATCGTTTCTTCGGCCTGATCCATGGTCTGCTGCTGGATGTTTACAATGCGCGACTGCTTCATCGTCACGAGATAGCCGGAGGGCTCGCCCGGAGCGGGAGAAACGTCCCAATCCGGAAACTGATCGTTAATCATGTTGCGGGCGCTGCCGGCTTGCTCGGAAGCAATGTTGTGCACCAGAACTTGGGTGTCGCCCAGCTTGCGAATTTCGTCGTAGCGAATGGCCTTGTCGCGAAGCAGCGTGGTGATGTGGTCGAGCGTCTGATCGGTTTCCTGGCTGATGGCTTCCTGCACTTGCACCTGCAGGATCAGGTGCGTGCCGCCTTGCAAATCCAGGCCCAGCTTAATGCTGTCGGAAAAATTCGACTTGATCCCGGCCCAGGACTTGGGAGGAAAATCCGGCCGCCCCACGAGGCCTATCACGCAAGCCAGGATGACGGCTGCGATGAAAAGCGCTTTCCACTTGAGATTTGTTGTCATGGCTTGAACTGGCTCAGGACTCCACAGGTGCGGGCCGCATTTTTTGCCCGCCGGATTACACGGAGTGGATCGTTACCCTGGCCCTACGACTCCTCCTTGCTATCTGGTTGCAGGCCGGACACCGCGGAACGCAGGACCTTGACCTTGACCTGATCGGCGATGCGAAGCTGGACGGAATCTCCTTCAATCCCCACGATCGTCCCAAACAAGCCGCCGCTCGTTATGACTTTGTCGCCATTTTTCAGGGCGTTGACCATTTCCTGGGTTTTCTTCTGGCGGCGCTGCGCGGGGAGGATCAGCAACACATAGAAAATGCCCATGATAATGATCAAGGGCAAGAACGCCATCAGGCCTCCGGTGCCTCCGGCCTGGGCCATCAAAGACAAATTTTGCGGTGAAAACAACACAGACATCGCTGCGACCCCAGCCTCCCGTTACGATCAATCCCGAAGTGAACTCTTGCGCACAAAATCAGGCCCCGCCACACGGAGCCGCTGAATTGAGCAGGACCATGAAGCTCGCACCGAAGTCCCCGTTGTGCTCCGCGCATCGCCTGAATCGCTCAATGGGAAAGCGTAGCACTTGGCGCAGCCCGAGAGCCCTGAAAGAAAAGCCACAGACTGAAGCCTGTGCTACTTAGGGTTCACCCGCTTCGATGCGCGCTAGGAATTCCGAGGAGAATTCCGCCAGTTCCCCGAACGCGATAGCTTGGCGAATCTTGCCCATTGTGTCAAGGAAAAAGGCGACGTTGTGGTGGGAGTTCAGGATGGAAGCCAGGATTTCATTGGCCTGAAACAAGTGGCGCAAGTAGGCGCGCGAGTAGGTTCGGCAGACCATGCAGGAGCATCGCTCATCGAGCGGACGCGGATCATCGGCATAGATCGCGTTCCGGATATTCACCCGTCCCGCGCTGGTGAAGAGGCAGCCGTTTCGCGCGTTGCGCGTTGGCAGCACGCAATCCATCATGTCGACGCCGCAGCGCACGTAGTCGGCAAGCTGCTCGGGAAAGCCAACGCCCATGACGTAGCGCGGGCGGTCCTTGGGTAGCTCTTCGGTGGCCACAGCCGCCATTTCGCAGGAAAGCGCGTGGGGTTCGCCGACGGCGAGGCCTCCCACCGCGTAGCCGGGGAAATCGAGGTCCACGAGCTGGCGCGCGCTCCCGCGGCGCAGATCGGCGTGCGTGCCGCCCTGCACGATGGCGAATAACGCCTGACCTGGGTTGGTCGAGGCAGCCGCGTTCGTGCGCCCTTCATTCCTCTGAGCAATCGCATAGTCGCGGCAGCGGCGCGCCCACTCCGTCGTGCGCTTCACGGCGCCCGCCGCGCGCTCGCGATCGGCGGGATATTCGATGCACTCGTCGAACACCATGGCGATGTCCGAGCCGAGCGCCTGCTGAATCTCAATCGATTTTTCCGGCGTCAGAAAATGCTCGGAGCCGTCCAGATGCGAGCGAAAAACCACGCCGTCGTCGGAGACTTTGCGCAGATCCGCAAGGCTAAACACTTGAAAGCCGCCGGAATCGGTGAGGATCGCTCCCGGCCAGGACATAAATCGATGCAACCCGCCAAGCTGGCGAATCCGTTCGTGTCCGGGACGCAAATACAAGTGATACGTGTTGCCAAGCAGAATCTGCACGCCCAGCTCGGTGAGCGCCTGCTGCGTGAGGGCTTTCACCGTCCCAGCCGTGCCCACCGGCATGAACGCAGGCGTATCGATCGCGCCGTGGGGCGTCGACAGGCGTCCGAGCCGCGCGCCGGTCGGATCGGTTTTCAGAATTTCGAAGTGGAATTGCATTCGTGTGAGTTTAGCAGGACGACGGGGCATTGCTCCATTTCGATGTCGTTCTTCGGTGGGCTTCTGGTCCTCGGATCTAGAATCAGCTTCTGATGGGCATTTCATCCATAGTGCGCACTCAATAACCCAAGTGGCTTGGGTTATACTATGGTGCGTGGGCTCATTGTCGCGCCAGCGGCGCGGAGGATGCCAGCCCGGGGCAACGCCCCGGGAGCGTGCCCCCGTATTATCGCCCGCCCTGAAAGGGCGGAGGGGGTCCTGCGCCCCTTCAGGGCGCATAAGATTTTGAAGGGTTCCGAAACCCAGGGCGTTGCCCTGGGCTAGTAAGCAGCGGCGCCTTCAGCGCCGGAAGACATGGACTTGGTTGCGCCTTAGTTGGCTCGATGTGGGAGAAAATGCATGCGTAAAAAAGCGCACAAAGTCCAAGTTTCCGGCGGCCAGATCGATGCCGCCATCGCACGCGCGAGTCAATTCGGGGCCAATGATCCGCGAGTAATTCGAGTGCGGTATGAAGCCAAAGAGGATTTAGTGAGCCTCTATTTTGCCGATGGGTTTAGGATTTCAATTCCACGGATGCAATTGCAAGGTCTCGAACATGCAAACCAATCCCAGCTATCGA
This sequence comes from Terriglobia bacterium, assembly GCA_041498955.1. Classification (GTDB taxonomy): domain Bacteria; phylum Acidobacteriota; class Terriglobia; order Acidiferrales; family UBA7541; genus Palsa-360. The sequence goes on along the minus strand of JBGQJJ010000020.1, from coordinate 10,451 downwards.
AAATCGAAATCGTGGGCAATGGGACAGGCTTGCATTGGCCATTACTCGATGTCGACCACTACGTGCTCGGCCTGCTTCAGCATCGATTTGGAACGAAACGATGGATGAACGAAATAGGACGCAGGGGTGGATCGGTGAAGAGCGAGGCCAAGACCAAGGCCGCTAGAAGAAATGGATTAAAGGGTGGAAGACCGAGAATCAGTGTCCTTCAAAACACCCGGCGATAAGAAACCGATAGAGCCTCTGTCTGTCATTCCGAGCGAAGCGAGGAATCTCTGCTTCTTTTCTTAAACGGGCGGAGAGATTCCTCGGTCGCCGCGGCGACCTCGGAAGGACAATTTTTTGGATGCTTCTAATCCCACGGTCAGCCTGCTGGCAAGACAGGGATGGCGGCGATGAGGGACTGCGTATAGGGGTGCGCGGGCGCGGAGAGAATTTGCGCGGCGGGGCCGGTTTCTACGATGCGTCCGGCCTGCATGACGGCGATGCGCGAGGCGAGTTGCGCGACGACGGGCAGGCTGTGCGAGATCAGCAGGTAGGTGAGGGCGAAATCGCGCTGCAAATTCTGCAAGAGCTCCAGAATTTGCGCGCCGACGGAAACGTCGAGCGCGGAAACCGGCTCATCCGCGACGACGAGGCGCGGACGCAGCACCAGGGCGCGCGCGATGCCGATGCGCTGGCGCTGGCCACCGGAAAATTCGTGAGGATAACGGGTGAGCGCGTCTTCTCCGAGGCCGGCGGCGCGCAAAATTTCTACGACACGCGAGCGGCGCTCGGCGCGGGAAAGCCGCGGCTCGTGAATTTCGAGCGGCTCGGCGACGATGGCGCCCACGCGCATTCGTGGATCGAGCGACGCGAACGGATCCTGAAATACCATCTGCATCTCGCGGCGCAGGCTGCGCAATTCCGCGCCACTCGCGGCCAGAAAATCGCGGCCGTCGACCAGCAATTCGCCGGAGTCCGGTTCGATGAGGCGCAACAGCATGCGCGCGAGCGTCGTTTTTCCGCTGCCGGATTCGCCGACGATCGCGAGCGTTTCGCCCGCGGCTAGCTCGAGGCTTACATCATCTACTGCTGCGACACCGGTGCGCGCGCGGCCATTGGGCCGCGACATCCCCATCGCAAATGCGCCTGCCGTGGCGGAAAATGTTTTGCACAAATGGCGCGCTTCAAGTAGCGGGGCAGACATCAGCGTGCGCCGCCAGTCACGCCAGCGGCTAAAGCCGCGCCGATTTTGCATACTTCACGGCACGGCTGAAGCCGTGCCCTACAAAGATTTGCAATTAGCACACTGGCCCTGAACCCTGTCCCAATTGAAGTGATATTCATCCCGGCTTCTCGGCGATCAGCAGCAAAACCGTGTGCATGAATTCGAGGCCACTCGGAACTTTTTCCGAGCGGCGCGGGCGAAACCCGGAGCTATCGTTGGCGATGCAACTTTCCATCATGCCGCGAGTTTGTACGTAGACCGGATCGCCGGGGGGCTTACAAGCATTTCCCATCCAGACGTCGAAATCGTGCCAGTTGTCGTGGAGATGTTCGGACACCACGCGCAGCCCCAAATTCCGGACTAGGGCGCGAAAATTCGCGACGCTCTGCGTGGTCGTATGCGAAGGATCGCGCACGCGCTCGACCTTATTCTGGAACTCGCCGTCGCAGCCCTCGCGCACGATGATGTCGGTGATCGCCATGCGGCCTCCGGGCTGCAACACGCGCGCCATTTCGGCCAGGGCGCGCGCCGGATCGGTCATGTGGTGAAAGGCGTATCCGCAGGAAACGATCCCGGCGGCGCCGTCGGCGAAGGGCAGCGCGTAAATATCGGCGCAGACGAATTCAATGTTGGCGATGCCATCACGAGCGGCTTCGGCGCGCGCTTTCTCGACCATCGCCGGAGTCAGGTCCGCGCCGATCGCGTGGCGAACGCGCGCGGCGAGCGGGCGCGTGTACGTGCCGGGGCCGCAAGCGAGATCGATGGCCAGTATGTTCTTCGCATTGGCGAGCCCGGCCGTGGCGCGTTCGGCGAGTTCCTCGCCTTCCTCGACTCGCGTGCGGCGCACCGTTCGGGCAAATGCGTCGGCGGTTTCCGTGAAGCGTTCGCGGATTTTATCGTGGTGAGTCGGGTCAGGGGTCATAATGATTTCTCTTCTCTCATCCTTAGTCTTATCACGGCGATGATTGTTGCGCTTTTAGTAGGACAGGCTTCAGCCTGTCAGGTTTACAACTTGCAAAAAGCAGACAGGCTGAAGCCTGTCCTACTCAAACCAGAATGCAGCGCGCGCGGTGCTCGGGGCCGGCAGCGCGCAGCTCGGGCATGGCCGCGGCGCATTCGGCGACGCGCAGCGGGCAGCGCGGCTCAAACGCGCACCCGGGAGGCAGCGCGGTAAGCGACGGAACAGCGCCGGGAATCGGCTCGAGTTTGTGGCGCACGAGTTGCGGCGAAGCGCGCAGCAGGCCCGCCGTATAAGGATGGCGCGGGCGTTCAAGCACTTCGCGCGCCGGGCCCTCTTCCACGATGCGCCCCGCGTAGGTGACCGCGATGCGATCCGCCACCTGCGCGACTACGCCGAGGTCGTGCGTGATGAAAAGAAGGGCGAGGCCAAGATCGCGCCGAAGGCGGGCGAGCAATTCGAGAATTTGTTTTTGCACCGTCACGTCAAGAGCAGTGGTCGGCTCATCGGCGATAAGAAGACGAGGGGCTTTCCCGTCGTTTCCAGCAAGGGCCATGGCAATCAATGCGCGCTGGCGCAAGCCGCCCGAGAGTTGGTGCGGATATTGGCGCGCGCGCATCGCAGGCTCGGGAACGGCGGCGCGTTCGAGCGCCGCGAACACGCGGTGATCGACTTCCTCGCGCGAAAGCCCACCATGATGCGCGCGAATCGCTTCGGCAATCTGCGCGCCGACGCGCATCACGGGATTGAGCGCGGTCATCGGCTCCTGAAAAATCATGGCGATGTCGCGCCCGCGCACGCCGTTGCGTTCTCGTTCGGCGAGGTTGAGCAAATTTGCGTGCGACCCAGCGGCGCCGTTGGCGCTTGCCCCGAGGCCGGAGAACCACGCTTCGCCGCTCACGCGCGCGCCCGGCGGCAGCAAACCCATCAGCGCCAGCGCGAGCATCGATTTCCCGCTCCCCGATTCGCCGACCAGTCCAAGCGATTCGCCTGCATCGAACGCAAACGAAACGTCGTCCACCGGACGAATCCATCCCGCAGGCGTGGGAATCTCGACCGTAAGGCCGCGCAATTCGATGAGTGCCGTCACCGGTACATCATAAGACGGATTTAGCGCGGCGAGGCGGAAACGGTGTGGGCCTGCCGCGTTTAAGCGTCAGCGTTCTCCGTGAAATGCGGGCACTTGAAAAATGGAGGCCATGCTGGGCGTTGTTTTGTAGCGCCGGCGTCCCGCCGGCGGTTTTCATTCTCCGATAGACTGCAAAACTGCCGGCGGGACGCCGGCGCTACAAAAACGCCGGAAATCGCGGCTAGATCGGATAATTTGTCGGGGTCCTGCGGATCGTCATCCAGCGCAATTCGGTGAACTCCTCCAAGGCAGCCTTTCCGCCAAATCGGCCCCAACCGCTGTCCTTCACTCCGCCGAAGGGCATCTGGGGTTCGTCATGAACCGTGGCGCCGTTGATGTGGCACATGCCGGTTTCGAGGCGTTCCGCGAGCTTCATCGCCTTGTTAACATCGCGGCTGAACACGGCGCTGGAAAGGCCGTATTCAGTGTCGTTGGCCACGCGGAGCGCTTCTTCGGCGTTCGCAACGATCACGATGGAAGCCAGGGGGCCAAAAGACTCTTCATGGTAAACGCGCATCTCCGGGGTCACTCCGAACAATACGGTTGGCGCGTAGCAGGGGCCTTGTGATTTTCCGCCACAGAGCATTTTGGCGCCTTTCGCGAGAGCATCGTCCACCAGCGCCTGGACGCGCTCGATGGCGCCCTTGTTGATCAGCGGGCCGATCTGAGTGTCCGGCTGGAGCGGATCTCCGACTTTGAGGGCGCCGGCTTTCGAGGCGAGTTGGCGGCCAAACGCCTCGGCGATCGGGCGTTCCACGACGATCCTTTCGGTGGACATGCAGATCTGCCCCTGGTTCATGAAGGCGCCGAAATTCGCGGCCGCCACGGCTGCCTCCATTTCCGCATCTTCCAGAACAATCATCGGCGCCTTGCCGCCCAGCTCCAGAAGCGCGCGCTTGAGATGATGTCCCGCTTTTTCGGCGATGATCCGGCCCACTCTTGTCGAACCTGTAAAATTGACCCTGCGGGTTTTCGGGTGCGCGATCAATTCATCGACGACTTCCACGGCATCGGCGGAAGCATTCGTAATTGCATTGATCACGCCGTTTGGAAAACCGGCCTCGTGGAAGATCTCGGCGATCGCCAGATGTGTGGCCGGGGATTCCTCCGAAGCTTTGAGCACGACTGTGTTTCCATAAGCGAGCGGCATGGCGACAGACCGCATCCCGAGTATCAGCGGGGCGTTCCAGGGCGCAATTCCAACGACGACGCCGACGGGCTGGCGAGTCGCCATCGCGAACGTATCCGGCAGGTCCGACGGGATCACTTCCCCAATGAGTCCGTACGCCTGCGCCGCGGCCTCGCGCAACAATCCCGCCGTGAAAATGCAATTGAACATCCCCCATCCGAAAATTCCTCCCATTTCCTCCGCCATGATGCGGGCAATCTCGGGTTGACGCCGGTCAAGTATGTCCGCGGCCTTAAGAAATAAATTGCGGCGCACAGCGGGTGGCGTGGCGCTCCAGGCGGGAAAGGCGGCCGCGGCGGCATCGATGGCGCGGCGCGCGTCCTTGCGCCCCGCGGAGGCAAACCTTGCAATGGTTTCGCCCGTGAACGGGTTGGTTTTCTCGAACGTACGGTCATCGAGCACATCCAGTCACTTGCCGTCGATGAATAAATGGTGATTTTGGACCGCCGCGGTTTGAGGCATGGAACCTCCTTTGAGCGATTTCCGGACCCCGCCCAATCGCGAATACTTTATACCCGATTCATTCGTAAACTAAATACTCGATGTGGCGTTTTTTCCACCCGCCCCGGGCAATCTTAATGTATAGATAAGTCCAACCGGACCGGAAGCAGCCTGGAAAATATTTCCGAGGAGAACGCCAAATGAGAATACAAAGAATCGCGTTGAAAGTTGTGGTGCTGAGCGCCGTGCTTGCCGTGTTCCCGGCGCTCGCGCAGCAAGTGGAACCGAAGCCTACGTGCAATCACTGCTCGGCCGTGTATGTTCCCAAGAGCGAGCTGGACGGCTATAACCAGCGGGCCATCGAGCACAAGCTCGTGGATCAGCAGGTGCGCTCGGTGGACGTCGGAAAGGTGCAGGTTGGCATTGGGAGCATTTACCGCGGGAAACTGGGTCAGGCCACGGGCCAGGAAAACATCGTGGCGGAAGCGGTGGCCGAGCACGAGCAGGTGAGTGAGGTCTATTACGTCATCGAAGGCTCGGCGACGCTCTTGACGGGGCCGGACCTCGTGGACCCGAAGCCGCGGCCCAGCACTTTGAAAACCGTGCGCGAACAGAATGGTCCCGGTTTCAGCGCCGCGTCGATCAAAAATCCGGAAGTTCACGAACTGAAGGCGGGCGACATGATCATCATCCCGGCGGGAACCGGGCACTGGTTCACGAAAATTGACGATCACATCCGTTACGTGATGGTGCGGCTCGACCCGGACAAGATCCTTCCGTCGAAGAGCGAGGCGCAATCGCAGACATATTTGAAGAGCGCCTATAGCCCGACGCAAGGGAATTTCTAGTCCGGAATTCTCAGCTCGGATTCAGTGTTGAGGGGAAACACGACGCGATGGGCATGACGCGCGGCGTGTCGAAGCGCCGGCGTCTCGCCGGCTCTTTTGCGATGCGTGGAGATGAGAAAAACTGCCGGCGAGACGCCGGCGCTACAAAAAAACTGCGATCCTTGGTGAATCAGATGGACCATATTTCGCCGATCGGAATCTGGTGACGCCATGCCGACCGCCGAATGTCCGCAATGTCACATGCCGACAGCGAACGCCATGGGCAAGGCGTATTGCCCGCAGTGCGGGTGGAATCGCGGGGAGGCGGAAAAGCAGACGCGGCTGTTTCTGCGCCTGCTGCCGGTGCTCGTCATGCTGTTTGATGCGCCCCTGATCGTCTGGATTTTCATCGGTCACGCCGAAATTCCCGCCCTTGCATTCCTCGGGCTGGTCGCAATTATTCCGGCGATTCTCGTGGTCCTCGTGGTGAAGGGAAAAATCCGCATCGGAGCGCTCCGACACGATTCAGGGAGGCCGCTGTGACGGCGCCAGGATAAAAAGGGAGGACCCGCAGAGCGAATGACTACTGCGCGGCCCCCTGGGCTGCGAGGTCGCGGCCTTCGATCATTACGGCTTGGAACGCCGAATCGGTCCGCACGGCATCACGGATGAGAGTCTGCAACCTGGCGCTCATTTCCTTCACGCGAGGGTCGCTCGGGTCTTGGCTGCCCTTGAGGCTTTCCGCGGAATCCACGATTTGCCTGGCCTTTTGAATCACCTCCCGGGCCTGCACTACGTAGGTCTCCTTGGCGGCGAGCAATCGTTCTTCCCACTTGGCGCGGCCCGGAAAATCGACGTCTTTGCCATTCAGGGCGTTGCGTACCAGCGTGGCGCGGTCCAGAGCTTCTACCCGGTCCAAAACGGCTTCCAGCATTGCGAGTTTCTCTGCCGGAGAAGGGTCTGCGCCGGGCTTGCCGCCGGACGTCAGTTGAGCGGTTTGGCCAAGCCCTCCGCCCAGCGTGGCGGAGGCGCCGCCCGAGCCGGAGGGGAGGTCGTCGTTAGTGAGGACCTTTGCGGTGGCCTTATTGGCTTTGTCTTTGTCCTTGTCTTTCTGGGCCTGTCGCGCCAGGTCGCCGAGCGAGGGCGAAGAGGAAGACGAATCTTGCGCGCGCATGGACGTGCAAGCGGCCAGGGCCAGTGCGCACACTGCGATGAGGGTTAGGCGACGGGACATTGTGTCCTCCTTGAAGCGCGATCCAGGCCAGAGAACATCTGCGGATGCTCCTATTATGCTTGCCGATTGGCCGGAAACACGCTATGGACCGGAAGTACCGCCATGCGGAAAGAGTAATCCGGCGAGACTTGGCGATGCTGGATAGTGGAGTGGCGCGAGGGCGACGGAATTACTTCATGCGCGCGACGAGCAGGAGCAGGGTGAAAATCACGACGGGAAGAGGATTCATTTTCTTGGACCTGAGACGACATTGCCGCTAAACTTGGCGCAGATGCCAAAGAGTGGCTCTCCCGATTCTGAAATGACCCCGGACTATCCGCCAACCCCCAGCTGGAAAGCGCTTTTTCGCGTTCCGGGATTCCCTTTTTTCTTTGTGGCCATGCTGGTGTCGCTGTTTGGGACGGGCATGAATTTTGCCGGGGTGACCTGGTACGTTCTGGGAGAGACCCATTCCACGGTGAAGGTCAGCCTGATCGTGATTCTGGTGACGCTGCCTGGGCTGGTGGTGCCGCCGTTCGGGGGAGTGCTCATCGATCGCGTGGACCGGCGGTATTTGGGGATTGCCATTGATGCAGCACGCGCGGTGATCGTACTTGGAACGGCCGCGCTGGCCTATGCGAAACATCTGATGATCTGGGAACTGTACTCGATGGTTTTGCTGTTGGGCGTGGGATTCGCGGTTTATTGGTCGACCACCAATGCGCTGATCCAGGAGCTCGTACCCCAGGATAAATTGATAACGGCCAATGCCACCGTGCTCATTGCCGTGCAAGGCGGAATGGCGGCGGCGGGCGCGCTGGTCGGATTTACGTACGAACGCGCGGGCCTGGCCGGGATTCTCGGCATTGATGGAACAACCTACCTCATTTCCGCGATTTGCCTGCTGCTGTTGCGGCATGGATATTACGCGCCGAGGGAAGCTCACAACACGAGGCTGACGTCCGCATCCCCGACCATTGAAGCGCCACCCGAAATGTCCGAACCTTCGCTGATGCGTACCGAAGCGTTGATGATTCCGGTTTCCAGCGTGTTCGTGGACATTGCCGAAGGGTTGGCCTATTTGTGGGAACAACCGCGCGTGCTGGCCCTGGGGATCACTTATTCCTGCATGATGGCCGGCGTAATCAGTGCGAACGTACTCGTGGTGGCCCTGGCCAAGGATTTGCTCTCCGCGGGACCTCGCGGATATGGATACATCGGTCTTGGCTGGGCCAGCGGTGCGATCGTCGGTGGCCTCGCTGCTAATACGCTGGCGCGGAAGAATCCGTACGGCGTGCTCATAACGGCGCTGGCGATACTGGCCGTGGGCCACACACTATTTCCCTACGCGAGAATGCTGGCCGCGGCGGTGGCGATGAATGCCCTGTTCGGGGCGTGCCGCGCGCTGGGAGGAGTTTTGACGCAATCCTCGATCATGACGGCGGTGCCCACGCGGCTCATGGGGCGCGCCCAATCGGCGTTCTCGGTGATTGCGACGGTTCTGCAATTGATCATGAGTTATGCGCTCGGGTGGTTCGCGCAGAATTACAAGCTGTCCATCGCTTTTCTGTTGCTCGGCGCGATCTACGGCGGCGCAGTCGTGGCGGCGCTGCGCGTGCGCTCGCTGTCCCTCGACACGGAGAAAACGACCGCGGCGGCGGTTTAGTAGCACACGCTTCAGCCTGTGGATTTTCTGCCGCACGAGCAAAATCAAACCCCACAGGCTGAAGCCTGTGCTACTAAACTGCCATGAGGAGTGGCTCGATGAAAGTATTCATCGCGGGGGCTTCCGGAGTGCTCGGGCGGCGGCTGGTGCGGCAATTCGTGGCGCGAGGCCATACGGTGATCGGGCAAGTGCGCAGCGCGAAAGCGGAAAGCGCCGTGAGAGAAGCAGGCGGCGAGCCGCGCCACGCAGATTTGTTCGATGCGGAATCCTTGGCCCGGGCGGCGGAAGGTTGCGACACCGTCATTCACGCGGCCACGGCGATTCCCGTAAAGCAAAAGACTGGTCCAGGCGACTGGGCGATGAACGATCACATTCGCCGCAAAGGCACGCGCTGCCTCACCGAAGCCGCCGCCAAAATCGGAGCGAAAACTTACCTGCAGCAAAGCATCGCCTGGGTGGCGCGGCCTAAAAATGATTTGCCATTCGACGAAAACTCTCCGACTGTGCCAGTGCCCGCGATTCAATCAGCGATCGACGCGGAAGCAATCGCGCGCGAGGCGGAATCGGCGGAGGGCTTTACCGTGTCGATTCTGCGCGGCGGCTACTTCTACGATTCCGAATCGGCGCACACGCGGATGATTGCCGAGGCGTTGCGCAAACGCCAGATGCCCATCATCGGCAGCGGGGCGGCGCTATGGGCGATGATTCACTCGGATGACGCCGCGAGCGCTTACGTGATCGCGGCGGAAAAACCCAGAAGCGGCGTGTGGCACATCGTCGATAACGAATTGGTCCAGGTACGCACTTTCCTCAAGGAATTCGCCGCGCGTTTGGGAGCCCCCGCGCCGCGCCGCGTTCCCGTCTGGCTTGCAAGATGGCTTGCCGGGGAACAAGCCGTCGAGTATTTCACTCGATCGACACAGACGACCAATATGCGCTTCCGCCGCGATTTTGGCTGGGCGCCGCGCTATCCAACTTACCGGGAAGGCCTCGACCAAGTTGTCGCTGCGTGGAAAGCGGAAGCTGCGCGTCAAGCTACTGCCTGAACGAACTGCAGAGATGGCAAATCGCGGTAGAACGCGATAGCATTGATTTAACGTGGTATTCCGATGCTCGTAAAAATTGAGGTCTACAATGACGGCGAGTCCTGGCGCGCGCGTGGCATCGGCGAGGACATTTTTACGCAAGGGCAGACTGTGGATGAACTGTACGCCAACATTAAGGAAGCCGTAGCCCTGCATTTCGAAAATGGGTCACGGCCCAGCATCGTCGTCCTACGTTGAACTTTTCTTCCAATTTGGCTTCATACTTTACGGAAACACTGAAAATCTGTCATTCCGAGGCACGCTGCGTGCCGAGGAATCCCTCCCGTTCTTAACCTTCGAACCCAGAGAGATTCCTCACCCGCAGGAGCGGGCTCGGAATGACAACGATTTGAATTTTTCCGCTGAAGATTTGATCAGAGGTAATCGCGCGAAGAGCCTTCGAGGAAGGCGCGGAGCTTGCGCGAGCGCGAGGGGTGGCGCAACTTGCGCAGCGCCTTGGCTTCGATTTGCCGGATGCGCTCGCGCGTCACGGCGAACGACTGGCCGACTTCCTCGAGCGTGTGCTCGGAGCCGTCGTCCAGGCCAAAGCGCATCTTGATGACTTTTTCCTCGCGCGGCGTCAGCGTCTTCAGGACGGACGAAGTCTGTTCCTTCAAATTGCGGTGGATGACCGCGTCGGAAGGCGAGACGACGGCCTTGTCCTCGATGAAGTCGCCGAGGTGCGAATCTTCTTCTTCACCGATCGGCGTCTCAAGGGAAATCGGTTCCTGCG
>JBGQJJ010000019.1:0-18059 GCA_041498955.1 Terriglobia bacterium | reverse complement strand
TCGGCTTCCCCTCTGATTGGAGACAAGAGACGCCCTTATGGCGGCTGAAATCAAATCCGGGACTGTGCTTGACCGCATTATCGAGGCGCGCCGCGCCGCGATTGCTCACCGCAAGAAATCCGTTCCGGAGACGGCGCTGCGGTTCGGGGTGAAGCATGCAAAGCCGGTGCGCGATTTTGCGGCTGCGCTGACGCGCGATTCCCTGAACGTGATTGCCGAACTCAAAAAGGCGTCGCCTTCGCGCGGCTTGATTCGCGCGGATTTCGATCCGGTGGCGCTGGCGAAGGGTTTCGAGGCGGCCGGAGCGGCGGCGCTTTCGGTGTTGACCGAGGAGGAATTCTTTCAGGGCGATTTGAAATGCATGCGCGATGCGCGCGCGGCGGTGGGTCTCCCGGTGCTGCGCAAGGATTTCATCGTCGATCCGTGGCAGGTCTGGGAGGCGCGGGCGACGGACGCCGATTCCTTCCTGCTGATAGTTGCGGGACTTGGCGACGCGATTCTCGGCGAATTGCTCGCGCTCGGCCGCGAATTGGGAATGGAGCCGCTCGTCGAAGTGCACACGCGCGAGGAGTTGGCGCGGGCTTTGGCGGCGGGGGCGCGCATTCTGGGTGTGAACAACCGCGACCTGCGCACGCTCGAAGTGCGCGTCGAAACTTCGACGGAATTAATCGAGGGCATTCCCGACGAATGCGTCGCCGTATGCGAATCGGGGCTGCGCACTCACGAGGATCTGGCGCGCCTGCGGGCCGCGGGATTCGACGCATTTCTTATTGGCGAGCATCTCATGGCTCAGCCGGACCCGGCGGCGGCGCTGCGCAAATTGCTGGGCGCCTAAAGTAGCACACGCTTCAGCCTGTGGGGTTTTTGGTCCAAGCAAGGCCGCAACCCCACAGGCTAAAGCCAGTGCTACAAAAAATCCAATGCCGACTCGTGTTAAAATTTGCGGGATCACCACCTGGGACGACGCGCGCTTGTCCATTGACCTGGGGGCTTCCGCGCTCGGGTTCAATTTTTATCCGCCCAGCCCGCGTGCCATCAGCCCCGCGGACGCGTGGAGCATCATTCGGCGCCTGCCGCCGTTTGTCGAGGCGGTCGGCGTGTTTGTGAATTGGCCGCCGCTGGTGGTGGACGCGTTGGCGCGAGCGCTGCGGCTCGGTTCGGTGCAGCTTCACGGAGCGGAATCTCCGGGAGAAGTGGCCGAATTGGCCCGGAAGCACAGTGTGATTAAAGCGATCCAGGTGAAGCGAGGATTCCGCGTCGCTTCGCTGACCCGCTATCGCGCTGCCAATGCAATTCTGCTGGACGGATTCGCGCGCGGATTGCACGGCGGCACAGGCCGCACACTGGATTGGAAATTGGCGCGCGCCGCGAGCCGCTATGGACGGATCATCCTGGCGGGCGGCCTGGCGCCGGAAAATATCGCCGAGGCGATTCGCGTCGCCCAGCCGTACGCCGTCGATGTGGCCAGCGGAGTCGAAGCGCGGCCCGGGCGCAAGGATCCCGCGCGATTGCGCGCGCTTTTTGCCGCAGTGGATTCCATGTAGCGCCCGCCTTCAGGCGGGCATCTGGGCGGCTCAAAAATGCCCACGTGAAGGTGGGCGCTACAACGCCCGATTTTCGTTGAATAGGGAGAGGAACCTTTTGTCAACCGCGACACAAACCTGGCCCGACGCGAAGGGACGCTTCGGTCCTTACGGGGGCCGGTACGTTCCGGAAACGCTCGTGGCGCCGCTCGAGGAACTCGAGCAGGCGTACGATACGGCGCGCAAGGACCCGAGTTTCCAAAAAGAACTCGACTACTTGCTCAAGAATTTTGCCGGGCGGCCCACCCCGTTGCAATTTGCTTCACGGCTGACGGAGCATCTCGGCGGTCCGCGCATCTACATCAAGCGCGAAGACCTGCTCCACACCGGCGCGCACAAAATCAACAATTGCCTCGGCCAAGGCTTACTGGCCGTGCGCATGGGAAAGCGCCGCGTCATCGCGGAAACCGGCGCGGGCCAGCACGGAGTCGCGACGGCGACGGTTGCGGCGCGCCTGGGCCTGGAATGCGTGGTCTACATGGGCGTGGAAGACATGGAGCGCCAGCGACTCAATGTGTTCCGCATGCGTTTGCTGGGCGCGGAAGTGGTGGGCGTGAATTCCGGCACGCGCACGCTCAAGGACGCGATCAACGAAGCGATGCGCGACTGGGTCACCAATGTGCGCACGACGCATTATTTGCTCGGCTCGGTTCTGGGAGCGCACCCCTATCCGATGATGGTGCGCGATTTTCATCGCGTGATTGGCCAGGAAGCGCGCGCGCAAATTTTAGAGGCCGAGAAGAGATTGCCGGACCTGCTAGTCGCGTGCGTCGGCGGCGGTTCCAACGCAATAGGTTTGTTCCACGCATTTCTGAACGATGCGAGCGTGAAATTGCTGGGCGTCGAAGCGGGAGGACGCGGCACCACGCTTGGCGAACATGCCGCGCGCATGGCTGCCGCGGCAGGATACTCGGGCGCTCGGCCCGGCGTGTTGCAGGGCACTTATTCCTACGTGTTGCAGACGCCCGACGGCCAGATCGCGACAACGCATTCTGTTTCGGCGGGCCTCGATTATCCTGCGATTGGCCCCGAGCACGCGTGGCTCGCCGACCGCCACCGCGCCGAATACACGGCCGTGAGTGACGATGCAGCGGTCGCCGCGGCGCGAACCCTCGCGCGGATGGAGGGCATCATTCCGGCGCTCGAATCGGCGCACGCGCTCGCGGAATTAATCGTTCGCGCGCCGAAAATGTCCCGCGACGCGATTGTGATTTTGAATCTTTCGGGACGGGGCGACAAGGACATGGAAATCCTAGCCCGCTATTTGTAGGGGTTAAGTAGCACACGCTTCAGCCTGTGGGTTTTAGTCCTTGCAAGGACCAAACCCCACAGGCTGAAGCGTGTGCTACCAAAACCATGGCACACGCGACCACAACCGTGACGAATCCATCGCGCATCGCGCAGCGGTTCGCCGGCCTGCGCCGGACGGGCGAAATGGGCCTGGTCGCCTATCTCACTGCGGGCGACCCGACGCTCGCCGCGACCGAGCAATTCGTGCTCGCGCTGGCAGACGCGGGCGCGGACGTGATCGAACTGGGCGTGCCGTTCAGCGATCCCGTGGCCGACGGCCCGGTGATTCAACGCGCGAGCGAGCGCGCTCTACGAAGCGGCACGACGCTCGCGGGCGTGCTCTCGCTCGTAAAATCGCTGCGCGTGAAGACCGAAGTGCCGCTCGTTTTATTCAGCTATTTCAATCCAGTTTTGCAGATGGGGCTTGAGAAATTCGGTGATGCGGCAAAAGAAGCAGGCGCCGATGGCGTGCTGATCACCGACCTCACGCCTGAGGAAGCGGTCGAGTATCGCGCGGCCATGACTTCGCGCGGCCTGGACACGATTTTCCTGGCCGCGCCTACGTCGACCGACGAGCGCCTCGCTCTCATCTCCAAATCGACGAGCGGATTCCTGTACCTGATTTCGCGGACCGGCGTGACCGGAGCGAAGGACCAGCTCGCGGACGAATTGCCGGCCCTGGCGCGGCGCGTGCGGCGCTTCACCGAGCTTCCCATTGCCATCGGGTTCGGCATTTCGCTGCCGGGACATGTTTCGTTGCTGGGCGGACTGGCCGACGCCGCCGTGGTCGGTTCGGCTTTGGTGGAAGAGATCGAGCGAGCCACAACCGTTGACGCAGCGGCTGCGGCGCTGGCCGCGCGCGTCAAGCTTCTGAAAGGCGCGGCGGTGACCGGGATGAGCCGGCGGGAGCCACAGGCATGAGCGTGCCGGACAAAAGCGTGGAAAGCTGGCGCCGCAAAATTGATGAAATCGACCGGCGGCTGGTCGAGCTGCTGAACGAGCGTTCGCGCTGCGTCGTCGAAATCGGGCGGATCAAGCAAAAGTCGGGCGAAGCACTCTACCAGCCGGACAGAGAAAAGGAAGTGCTCGACGGTGTGGCAAATGCGAATCCCGGGCCGCTTCCGGACGCCGCGATTCGCCGTCTGTTCGAGCGCATCCTGGATGAAGCGCGATCGGTCGAGCGCGCGGTGATGCACGGCGGCGACGGAAAAAAAGAAAGTTGAACTTGGACTTTTGCTGTGAGGGGCGAACGGTTTTCGTAGCGCCGGCGTCTCGCCGGCGATTTTTCCCCCGTGCCGATAGCCGCCGAACCTGCCGGCGAGACGCCGGCGCTACCAAGCCTGCGAACTTTATGAAGTGGTACAGGAGTTGAAATGGTTGTGGTAATGCAAGAAGGCGCGAAAGAGGAGCAGATCCAGCACGTGATCGACCGCCTGGTGTCGATGGGATTCGACATCCATCGCTCGACGGGCGCGTCGCAAACGGTTCTGGGCGCCGTGGGCGTTCCGCCGGACTTCGATCCGCGGGACGTCGAAGTCCTCGACGGCGTGCGCGAAGTCGTGCGCATCACGCAGCCCTACAAGCTGGCCAGCCGCGCGTTTCGCCCGCAGGGAACCGTGGTGGAGCTGCCGCGCGGCGTGCGAATCGGCGGCACGGAAGTTGTGGTTGCCGCCGGGCCCTGCTCGGTTGAGACGCCCGAACAAATCGGCTTGATTGCGGATCGCGTCGCGAAAGCGGGCGCGAAGATTCTGCGCGGCGGGGCGTTCAAGCCGCGCAGCTCTCCATACAGTTTTCAAGGGCATGGCGAGAAAGCTCTCATCATGATGCACGATGCTGCGAAAAAGAGCGGCCTGCTCGTGTGCAGCGAAGTGATGGACGCCTCGCAGATTCAATTGATGCTGCCCTACGTGGATATTTTTCAGGTCGGCGCGCGCAACATGCAGAATTACTTCCTGCTCCGGTCGCTTGGAACGGTCAGCAAACCCGTCCTGTTGAAGCGAGGCATGTCTGCGACGATTGAAGAACTCCTGCTGAGCGCCGAATACATCATGGCCGGCGGCAATCACAACGTGATCCTGTGCGAGCGCGGCATCCGCACGTTTGAAACCGCCACGCGCAACACGCTGGACATCGCCGCGATTCCCGTCATCAAGAAACTTTCGCACCTCCCGATTTTGGCCGACCCGTCGCACGGCACCGGAATTCGCGACAAGGTTCCTCCCATGGCGCGCGCCTCGATTGCGGCCGGGGCCGACGGTCTGCTCCTCGAAGTGCACAACGATCCGGAACACGCGCTTTCCGACGGGGCGCAATCCCTCTTCTTCGATCAATTTGAAAAACTCATGGCCGAGCTGCGCATCATCGCTCCCGCCGTCAGCCGGACCATCGCTTAAGCCATGCCCGCCTCCTTCCGCCGCGTCGTAATTCTTGGCACCGGATTGATCGGCGGCTCGTTCGCCCTCGCGCTTCGCAAATATTTTCCGGATTCGGTCGTCGTCGGCTGGGACAAAACGCAAGTGTTGCGGCACGCAATGGAACGTGGCGCGATCCAAGAGGGGATTCCAGACCTTTCACGCGCCGTCGCCGGAACGGACTTGATCTATGTGGCGCTTCCGGTGGGACACACGATCGAATTGCTGCCGGAAATCGCGCGCCTCGCCCCGCCGAACGCTCTGGTCACGGATGCCTCCAGCACGAAGCGATCGGTTTGCGCCGTGGCGAAGGAAACTTTCCACGAAGGCGGCGCGCATTTTCTAGGCGGCCACCCGATGGCGGGAAAGGAAATCTCCGGGATCGCCGCCGCCGATGCGAATCTGTTTCGCGGCTCGAAATACGCGCTGATTCGCGCATCCACGAAAGAAAAGTCAATCCAGGAGCGCGAATCGCGCGTTGCGGAATTCGTCGAACTCATCGAGAAATTGGGCGCGGAGCCAGTCTGGCTGGAGGCCGAAGCGCACGACCGCGCCGCGGCGGTGGTCTCGCACTTGCCGCAGCTACTCTCCGTGGCGCTCGCCGGAGTGGTCCGCAGCCAGACCGATGAAACCGGATTGCCAGTCACGCTGGCGGGCCGCGGCCTTCGCGACGCGTTGCGTCTGGCGGGGAGTCCGTATTCCGTCTGGCGTGATATTATTCTGACGAACAGCGACAATCTGGAGCGCGTGCTGGATCAGATGATCCAGGCCCTGGAACAGGTTCGGAGCGATCTGCGGACGCGGGCGCTGGAAGAGGAATTCTCCGCCGCGGGAGAACTCTACAAGATTCTGCGCGACTTGCAGTAAACTGTAGCAAATAAATTTTGTGAGCATCTGATTCGATGAGGACCCTGATTCGATGGATAAACGCGTAGCCAACGCCGACGTGGCGATCGAAAAACTTTTTGACGGCGCCACAATCCTCGCGGGCGGATTCGGGACGTGCGGCGTCCCCGAAAACCTCATTGCCGCCGTGCGCCGCAAGGGCACGAAAAATCTTACGGTGGCTTCCAACAACGCGGGCACGATGGACGCCGGCCTGGGCCTGCTGCTGCAGACGCACCAGATCAAGAAAATGATCGCCAGCTACGTCGGCGAAAACAAACTTTTTGAGCAGCAGGTGCTGAGCGGAGAGGTCGAGGTTGAGCTCAATCCCCAGGGCACGCTCGCCGAGCGCATGCGCGCGGCCGGCGCGGGAATTCCGGCCTTCTACACGCCGACGGGCGTCGGCACGATGATCGCGGAAGGAAAAGAAGTCCGCGAATTTAACGGGCGAAAATTCATTCTGGAGCGCGGCCTGCGCGGCGATTTCGCCTTCATCAAGGCGTGGAAGGGCGACCGCTGGGGCAACCTCGTCTATCGCAAGACGGCCAGGAATTTCAATCCGGTCATGGCGACGGCCGCGGATTACGTGATTGCCGAGGTCGAAGAGCTTGTCGAGCTGGGAACGCTCGCGCCGGAATCGGTGCACACGCCGGGAATTTTTGTGAACGCCATTTTCCAGGGCGTCAACTACGAAAAGAAAATCGAAAAGAGAACGGTGAGAAAGCGCGCATGACGCAAATAGTTTCAAATTCGGAAGGGAAGAGCATGGCTCAGTCCGAGGAAAGCAAGCGGGAGCTGATCGCGCGGCGCGTCGCGCAGGAATTGCGCGACGGCTTCTATGTGAATCTCGGCATCGGCACGCCCACCCTGGTCGCCAACTATATTCCGGCGGGAATGGACGTCGTGCTGCAATCGGAAAACGGCATGCTCGGCGTCGGCCCGTTTCCCTACGAAGGCGAGGAAGACGCGGATCTGATCAACGCCGGCAAGGAAACCGTCACGGAAATTCCCGGCACGAGTTATTTTTCCAGTTCCGATTCGTTCGGAATGATTCGCGGCGCCCATGTGAACATGACCGTCCTCGGCGCGCTGCAAGTCGATGAAAAGGGCAACCTCGCGAACTGGGCGATTCCCGGGAAAATGCTCAAGGGCATGGGCGGCGCGATGGACCTCGTCGCCAGCTCGCCATACGTGATCATCGCGATGGAGCACACCACGAAGGACGGCCAGCCCAAGATTCTCAAGAAGTGTACGCTCCCGCTTACCGGCCTGGAGGTCGTGGATTTGATCGTGACCGAGCTGGCCGTCATCGCGGTCACGCCGGAAGGGCTGGTCCTGCGCGAGGTGGCGCCGGGCATGACGCCAGCGGACGTTCAGAAACTGACCGAGCCGAAATTAATCGTCGCCAAAGATTTGAAAACGATTTCGTTGTAGGACATTAGGAAGCGAGGCTCCCAAACCCGGGAGCGAAGCGAGCGCATCCGTGGAACCGAACTCCATCGTCATTGTGAGCCTGCACTCGCCCAAGGAAAAATTGTGGGGCTCCCTCGTTTCGATGAATTCTTCCGGAGTCACGCTGCGCGGCATCGATCTGAATTCGTTTGACGATTTCATCCGGCAGGTATTGGACCCGGAGGGGGAGCGCATCGGGCTTCCCACGCTGTTTTTCCCGATGCAACGCATTGAGCGCATCGCGCTCGACGAGCCGCACGGATCGATTCCCTCGCTTTCCGGGCGGTTCGAGCAGCGCGTGGGGCGCTCCTTGCGGGACTATCTCGCGCTATTCGTTTAAGCGGAATCGAAATCCAAAATGTCCTCTCGCGTTTTCACGGTCCCGAACCAACTCACGTTTCTGCGGCTTGGATTTTTGCCGTTATTTATTATTTCCATCCATTACGACCGGTACGGTTTGGCGCTCGCGATCTTGATCGTTGCCGGGCTGACGGATGGGCTGGACGGTATTCTCGCGCGCTCGCTGAATCAGAAGACCGCGCTGGGCGCGTATCTCGACCCCATTGCCGACAAGCTGCTCTTGTCCTCTTCCTTCGTTGTATTGGCGCTGAACCGGAAGATCAGTTGGTGGCTCGCCACGCTCGTCCTGAGCCGCGACATCCTGCTCCTAACGGCAGCCGCGGTGATCCTGGTGGTGGTCGGCTACCGGCCGTTCCCGCCAAGCATCTATGGCAAGACCACGACGGCGCTGCAAATCCTGCTGGTGTTTGCCGTGGTGCTTCTGGCGGTGACGGATTGGACCTGGCTGCAAATCATCCGAAATATCATCGGCTATCTGGTCGCCGGCTTCACGGTCTTCTCCGGCTTTCATTATTGCTTCACGGTTGCACGCCGCGTAAGCGAGCAGCAGCCATGATTTTGTAGCGCCCGCCTTCAGGCGGGCACTCTGGATTCAAGCCCGTGCTCGCCTGAAGGCGAGCGCTACAGGTCCCGCCGCAATATCGCCTCACGGGCTCTGAAGCGTGTATTGTTGAAGGGTGGCTTACGCACTCTGTAAATAGTTGACGACCATGAACCCGAAGCTGACCGCGATAGCGATCCCCGCAGCCCATCCGAGAAGATCCGCGCGGCGCCGCTCGCTCAAATCCGCGGGAGTCCGGTCGGGCATCAAGCGGCCGAGCGCGTAGCCTGTCGCCACGCCGCCGAAGTGAGCGTAATTATCGGTGCCGCTAAAAATAAAGCCGAGGACAGCGATATAAATCAGCCAGCGAATCAGCGCGCTTCGCAGAGCCTGCGCGGCCATGCTCTTCCTGCCCGTTGTAGCCGCCAGGAGCACGCCGATGAGGCCCAGCAAGGAACCTGACGCGCCGACGCTGAAGTGGCCCACCGAAGAACTGAGGATGTATCCAGCCACGCCCGTTACAAGATACAAGAACAGGTATCGCGCCGAGCCGTACATTTCCTCGACCATCGGCCCAATATCCATCAGCACCCACATGTTGAAACCAATGTGCATCAATCCGCCGTGAAGAAAGATCGCCGTCACGAATCGCCAGGGCTGGCCGATGTTGTAGGCCAATGGAAGCGAAGCGCCCAAACGATAGCTGACCTGCGTGGCAATTCCGCCAAGCCCCATCAAGCCGCCGCCGAGTCCTTCGCCCCCCGAAAGTTTCATCGTGATGACAAAGGACAGCGCATACATCACGCAGCAGATGGCCAACATCACATAGGTCACCGGCGAAGCCTGCGGCATCCAGCGGCTGAGAGACCGGCTCGCCGCGGCCATGGAAAACGTCATGCTCGCGCCGCACTGATGGCACTTGGACGCCGTCGCGCCGACCAGCATCCCGCAGGCCGGGCAAAGGCGCGGGCGCAGGAGCTTCGGCTCGGAGTGAAACATCTCCGCCATTTGGCTGCGCCAGCGGTCTAATTTGTAGCGCCATCGAACGGGAAGTGGCACGTCGTCTCCTTGCTCGAAAAATTTCGCATGCCTATAATAGCCGGAATCGCGCGCGGACGCGAAATTCGGTTCCAGTAGGACAGCCACTCTTGGCTGTCCGCTTTTGCCATGCCGAAGTTTTGCGGGCAGCCGGGGACAGCCAGGAGTGGCTGTCCTACACGCAAATTAATCCACAGCGCGAAATAGGATTCGCGGACGCGGAAAAAGGAAAGGATGCCGATTGCAAGTGCTCAAACATGGCGGTGCCTGGGGTGAGTGAGCGCCTTTCCGCGTGGCTTGCATCGCTCCTGCATTCAGGTTGGCTTGTTGGGCCATTCTTCGCGGCATTCCTCCTGGCGGGATGCGCAGGCCGCCGGCCGATCGCCAATACTCCCTCTCCTCCTCCGCCTGCTCAACCGGGACCCGTTCCCGCGCCGACACGGCCCCCCTCCGCGCAAAACGCCCCGCAGCCCCCAACCCGAACTTCGCCATTCGTTCCCGGCATGTTCATCGAAGAGGGGACTGCATCGTGGTACGGAATCCCATTTCACGGCCGCCGCGCGGCCAATGGCGAAATCTTCGACATGAACTCGCTGGTGGCCGCGCATCGCACTCTTCCCTTCGGAACCGTCCTGCGCGTTACGAATCTGAATAATGGCCGCGACGTGCAGGTCCGCGTCATCGACCGCGGCCCGTTCGTCGGCGACCGCATTCTCGACCTTGCGCGCGCCGCGGCTGTGTCGCTGGACATGATCGGCACCGGCACGGCTCCCGTGCGCATCGAGTTACTCTCGGGCCCGAATCCCGCGGTCGGCGACTTCACCGTGCAAGTCGGCGCTTTCACGGACCGCGCAAACGCCGATCGGCTGCGCGACCGCTTGCTCGCGCACTATCAGCCGATTTTTATTCAGGATTATGACGCGCCCACGGGGCATTTCTACCGCGTGCGCGTCGGGCGGGTTCCGAATCCGGACGCCGCGCAGCAGCTCGCCGTGCAACTGAAAAATAGCGACGGATTCCAGACCTTCGTCATGCGCCTCGACCCGCAGAACGATCTTGGCATCAGGTAGGCGCGATGAAAATCCTTGAACTCTTAACTCTCAACTGTAAACTCTGAACTCGGGGTGCCCCTCATGGACGACTGCCTGTTCTGCAAAATCGGAAAAAAGGAAATACCTGCGAAACTTGTGTACGAGGACGCGGATGTTTTCGCGTTTGAAGATATTCAACCGCAGGCGCCGAACCACATCCTCATCTGCCCGCGAAAACATTTGGGTTCGCTGACGGACGCCACCGCTGAGGACGGGGCCATGCTCGGTAAGCTGCAACTCGTCGCCGCGAAACTTGCGGGGGAACGCAAACTGACCGCTGGCTACCGCACGGTGTTGAACAATGGGCGCGGGGCAGGCCAGTCGGTGTTTCATTTGCACCTACATTTGCTAGGTGGCCGCGATTTCCGCTGGCCGCCGGGGTAAGTAGAACACGCTTCAGCCTGTTTGCTTTTGACTTTTCGCGACGCTGAAATAGATCAAAACCAGACAGGCTGAAGCCCGTCCTACTTGTGCGTCATCACGTACACCCCGTCCCAATTTTCCTCGGGGCCGGCGACGAGATATTCCTTGCAACGATTCAGGTACATGCGCGCCGGGCCGTCATCGGGCCAGCGCTCCAGTAATTTTTCAAAGACGATTTGCGCGTCCTGCCAGCGCCGTTCGCGGTAGCAGGCGCGCCCCTGCGCAAAATATTCGAGGCGTTCTTCCAGGTCGAGGGCGTCGCCTTCCGGCGTCCCGCGCGCGGCAACCAGTTCGTACAGCGTGACTGGCTGCAATTTTCCCTTCACCCGGATGAGATCGAGCTCGCGGAAAACGAGCAGCGGATCTTCCACGGCCGCGTAGGTCGCATCGCTCAAGAGAATGTGCGTGGCATATTCTCTGTTCAGCCCCTCGATGCGCGAAGAGAGATTCACGATGTCGCCCAGCGCCGTGTACCCGTACCGCAGGGTCGAGCCCATATTCCCCACCGAAGCGACGCCCGTGCAGAGCCCGACGCCGATATCGAGCACCGGCCTGCCTTCGGATCTCCATTTTTTCTGCATTTCTTTCAGCCGCGCGATCATTTCGAGCGCGGCGTGGCAGCCCTCGGTTGCGTGGGCCCGGTCTTCAAAGGGCGCGCCCCAGAACGCCATCACCGCGTCGCCGATGTATTTATCGAGCGTGCCGTTGTGGCGGAAGACGATCTCCGTCATTTCCGTCAAATATTCGTTGAGCAGCGCGGCAAGTTCCTGCGCGTCCAGTTTTTCCGAAATGCTGGTGAACCCGCGCACGTCGCTGAACATCACGGTGATTTCCGTCTTGCGCGGCTTCACCAGATCGGGATTTTCCAGAAGACGGCGAATCACTTCCGGGCTCAAATATTGCTGGAACGCGCCGCGTACGCGCCGTTTTTCCTTTTCCTCAACAAGCGCGCGGTACATCGCGACGAAACCCACGTTGGCGACCAGCGTTCCCGCCGGAACGATGAAGTTCAGCCACCATCCGTGCAGGAACGCGTACCACACGCCGAATCCGAACGGCACAAGGAGCAGCAAGCCGAAGAGCATCGACCGGGGCTGCGCCAGCGCCAGCCACAGTCCGAGCGGCACGCCGACGAGCAAAATCAGCAGCAAATCCAAGGCGACCTGATTCGCCCCGCGAATCAGGAAATACCGGTTCAGAATGTTATCGATCACATTCGCGTGGATCTCGACGCCCGGATAGTTGATCCCGCCAAACGGCGTCGAGCGCAAATCGCCGATCCCCGTCGCGGATGCGCCCACCAGCACAAGCTTTCCTTTGAATGTTCCCGCGGGAAATTTGTGGCGGACCACGTCGGCGATCGAAACATAGGGATAGGTTGCGACGTCGCCTTCATAATTGATCATCATTCGTCCGACGGCGTCGGGCCGGATGATGAGCGAGGGCCCAAATTCCAAAGCCGTGATTCCCGTCTCGCTGAAATCGAGCACCATCTGCTGGTCGGGCAATCCCTGAAAGAGGCGCACGGCCTGCACGTCGAGCGAGCCGTAGAGGTCCCAGTCGTCCAGATTCTTCGCGCGGCCGTAGGGAAGCACGAGCAGGGAATGGCGCACGACTCCGTCCGCGTCCGGCTCGACATTGAAGAACCCGGTCGCGCCGTGCCCGTTGCGGAGCGCAGTGCTGAGAATTTCGATATTGGCCTGCGTGCCTTTCGGCATCAGTCCATACGGTTCGCCGAATCCCTGGATCAGATGCTGGAGATCGCGCTCTCCGGTTTGCGGATTGGCCGCGCGCACCTGCGGGAACGGGAAATCGGCAAGGATGGTGGCGTAGCGCTCCAGCGTCTTGTCATCGACGCCTTTTAAATCGTATTCGGAATAGAGGAAAAAATTTCCGAGGACGACGTTTCCAAACCGCTCGATGGCCCGCGCGAATTGTTCGTCCCCGTCATATTGTTTCGATAGCCGGTCGAGATCCGCGATCACGCGTGCATCTGTCTTCCCGCCGTGCTTTTGCCGTTCGATAACGGTTTTCCGCAACTCGCGAATCGGCGCGGCGGTTTCGTCGGGCTTGCTGAAGGTGACGTCAAAGGCCGCGACTTTCGCGCCGTCCTCGCGCAAAGCGTCGAGCATTTGCGCAAAGTAGGTGCGCGAGAACGGCCACCGTCCCAGAATTTCCTGTGAACGCTGGTCGATGTCCACGATGATGATGCGCGGATCGGGATGCTTGTACCGGTCCGGCCGCAGGCGGAATCGCAGGTCGAGCGCATCGAGTTCCAGCCGGTTGATGAAGGAAAACACGGCCGTCGGCCGGTCGCCAATGAACGTATAGGCGTAGATCGTCAGCGCGAATGCGGTCAGGCCCACGCTGATTGCAAAGGGAACGCGACGCCGCCACCACGCTCGGACCCATTCGCGCGGGACCTGCAAGGCGCGACGCGATTCACCGCCCGTGGAAGTTCCTTGCATGGTACGGGAATTGTATCCGAGGATGCGGCAGAGGGTTAATCACGATATAAAAAAGTGAGCCGTACGCGCCCGACTTCGATCACGTCTCCATCGTTGAGTTTGGTCAGGCCCTCGATGCTCACTCCGTTGATTTTCGGGATGCGGTCCCCTCGGCCCAGGTAGTAGCCGTCCTCGTGCTTGTTGATTTGCGCCGCGACTTCGGGTGTAAACCATCCGCGGAGCCGGACGGTGGCCATTTTGGAATGGCCGATGACGGTCAGTTTGCCGGACATCCGGTACTCTTGTTGATCCGTGCGTCCGCGCAATACGGTGAGCGTCGGGACGCGCTGACGTTCCGGCGAGAGCTGCGACCGCTCGCCCGATGCCGCGGCCATCTCCAGCAGCTTCCGGCGCTCCTCCGTATCCAGGATCATGGTTTCATTCACGCGCGGAGCCGGCGCTTTGCGCCAGCCGTCCACCGGGACGGCCGCATCGTGCACTTGATCCACCAGGATTTCATGCTTGCCGATCAGAATGGCGTCGCCGTCCTTGAGCATGGCGCGCTCGACGCGAATATCATTGAGGAACGATCCGTTCAGGCTGTTCAAATCCTCGACCACCAGGGACCCGGCTTCGACATACACCCGCGCGTGGTAATTAGAAACAGATAAATTATCTATCTGAATATCATTGTCCGGCGCGCGCCCGATCGTTACCGGACGCGTCCCCAGGGGAACCTCTTTCAGCGAGGAACTTTCAAATTTCAGTACAAGTCTCGACATAGCTCTTCTCCTCCGGTCGATGCCGGCGCAACCTTACCCGGAGTGGCGTTTCCAAATCTTCAGGCGCTGCAACACGCTTTCCGATTTCTCTTCCACGCGCAACACAATCACGCTGACGTTGTCCACGCCGCCGTTTTCATTGGCCAGATCGACCAGGCGTTCCGCGGATTCCTGCGCGGACGCGCTCGTCAGTAGCGTGCTCGCAATTTCCGGGTCGCTGACCATTCGCGTCAGCCCGTCCGTGCAAAGCAGCACGAAATCCCCGGCCAGCAGGATCTGTTCGTCGGTGTCGACTTCCACGGAACTGCCTGTTCCCACCGCGCGCGTCAACACGCTTTGCATCTCGCTGGCATCCGCTTCCTGCGGCGTCAGGATCCCCACGCGCACCTTTTCGGCCACCAGGGAATGATCGGCCGTCAGCTGATCCATCGACCCGGCCCGCAGCAAATACGCCCGGCTATCTCCCACGTGCGCGATCGATAATCTTTGCGCCTCGATCCAGGCGGCCACAATGGTTGCTCCCATGCCCCTCTGCTCGTCGTTCGAGGTCGCCGTTTCAAAAACCTTCCGATTCGCCAGATGGATCGCGCTGGCCAGGCGATTGGTCCGCTCGGAAACCTCCGGGCTGGATTCTCCGAAGATGGGTGTGGCGCGGCTGTTCTCGCCTTGCCTGCAGTGCGTCAAGATCGTCTGAACGGCAAGCTTGCTCGCCACTTCGCCATGCGCCTGTCCGCCCATTCCGTCGGACAGCACATACAATTGCAGCGAGGAGTCGATTGAGTAGCAGTCTTCATTGTTTTTTCGGACGCGCCCAAGGTCGGTGCGCGCGCCGGCTTCGATATGCAAAAGGGGCCTCATTCGGCTGGCGATGAAGTCTTACGATTCCCAAAGCTTAGAACGATTCCACCGCCGAACCTGTACCACTCCGAGACTCGTTCATCCCGAGGTCAGTTTGCTACTAAAAAAACAGACTATCAAACCGATTTGGAGACAGCAATAGCCTGTGACGTAAGTAGTTACATCCTTTCACGACAACTTGGGCGTTGACTCGCTAGCCGCGACCCGCCTAGTTCGATATAATGCTCTCAGCGGAGAGCGCGCAGAAATCCCACCCCTGCAGCATCCCGCACCCTCTCACATGCCGCAGCGCGCAGAAATTTGGTATTTTGAACACTCCCTGGCCGCTCCCCTGGCCCGCCACTTGAGCCGCCAGTATGCGCTCCGGGCGCTGCCTGCTCCTTCGCCAGGACGGCGGACTTCTGCTCCGGAGCTGGGCGATACCCCGGTTGTATGTTTTGCCGATCTAGGCGCAGGCGACCTGGTTGCCTTGCGCCGTCTCGTGCGACGCGCCCCGCGCGTCCGGCTCATCGGCATTTCGCGCAATGGCGCTAGCCAAAGCGCTCCAGGCTGCTTTGCCACCCTTCCGCGCAAGGCGAATCCCTCGCTGGTTCGCAAGACGGTGGACGCCGCAATTGCCAACATCGAGCTGGCGCAGCGGGAACGGGCCGCGCGGGCCGATCTCGCGCGGGCCGAACGCGAGATGGAGGAGTTGAATCGCATCGGCATCGCCCTGTCGCAAACTCACGAAGTCGGGGCGCTGCTCAATATGATCCTCACGAAGGCGCGAGAGATTACAGGCGCGGATGCGGGCTCTCTTTATCTCGTTGAAGAGACGCGCCCGGACGTCCTGTCCGCCGGCCCAGGCGACCGCCATTTGCGTTTTAAGCTGACCCAGAACGATAGCGTGCAATTTCCCTTTGCCGAATTCGAACTTCCTCTGCAAGAGAATTCCCTGGCCGGCTACACGGCGCTGCACGGCGAAGTAATCAACCTGGCGGACGCCCACCACATTCCCAAGGGACGTCCTTATCATTTCAATCCGAAGTATGACGAGGAAACCGGTTACCGCACGCGATCCATGCTGACGCTTCCTATGAAGAATGGCCGCGGCGAGGTCATCGGCGTCCTGCAGCTCATCAATTGCAAGCTTCATCCCGAAGCGCGCCTGACGAGCCACGAAGTCGTCACTCGCGAAGTGCGGCCCTTTTCCGATCGCGCGGTCCGGTTGGCGCTCTCGCTGGCCTCGCAGGCCGCCGTTTCCTACGAAAATGGCCGCCTCTATCAGGATATTGAAAAGTTGTTCGAAGGTTTCGTCCAGGCCTCAGTCAAAGCGATCGAGCAGCGCGATCCGACGACCTCGGGCCATTCCTTGCGCGTTTCGCATATGACCGTCGGGCTTGCCGAGATTGTGGATCGCGTCGATAAAGGGACGTACGCCTCAATTCGTTTCTCCCCCGAGCAAATGAAGGAGATCCGTTACGCCGCGTTGCTGCACGATTTCGGAAAAGTCGGCGTGCGCGAGGATGTCTTGGTAAAGGCCAAGAAGCTCTATCCCTTGCAGATCGATCTCATCGCGCACCGCTTCGACTATCTCTACATGGAGATGGAAGCCCGCATGGAGCGCGAGAAGGTCCGTCTCCTGTTGGAAATGGACCGGCCCGAGGCGCTGGCCCGGATCGCCTCCCTGGAAGAAGAATATCGTCTACGGCGGGTCCAGATGGAAAGCGGCTTCGGGGCCGTCCTTCAGGCCAACGAGCCGACGGTGCTTCCAGAAGGACAGTTTGACCGCCTCTTCGAAATCGCCCGGCAGACCTATCACGACCCGCGAGGGGTCGAAAGGCCGATCCTCACGCCGGAAGAAGTACGCTACCTTTCCATTCCAAAGGGAAGCCTCAGCTCGGACGAGCGCGCCCAGATCGAATCCCACGTCGTTCACAGCTTCAATTTCTTGCTGCAAATTCCGTGGACCAAGCAAATCCGCGAGATCCCGCGGATCGTCCGCGCGCACCACGAGAAATTAAATGGCACCGGTTACCCCTACAAATTGCGGAGCGAGGAAATCCCCGTCCAGGCCAAGATCATGACGATTTGCGATATTTTCGACGCCCTCTCCGCCTCCGACCGCCCGTACAAAAAAGCTGTCGCCTCCGACCGCGCCCTTGATATTCTCGAGATGTCCGTCAAGGACCAGGAACTCGATCCGGAATTGTATCGCCTCTTCCTTGAAGCCAAAATCTTCCACCTAGCCGACAAAAGTTAGGGATTCAATTGCCTTGTATTTACCCGGGAACGCCAATCTCCCGATTGGCGCGACGCAAACCGCCAATCGGGAGATTGGCGTTCCCGGGTCGCAATCGCCATGGTTCGTGGCGACTGTGAATACTCGTATGCCACCGTCCAGTTTATTCACTGAAAATTCCGAACTTAATGACTTTCCGGAGTCCCGGAGGGACGGCAGATCGTAGCCCACCGCGAAGCGGTGGGATGGCGTCCGCGCCAAGCCAGCAAGCCCCGGCAGGGGCGGCACAGAGCGCTCTCCATCGAATCCTCCGCCCTGTCCGCCGATTTCGCCCTCTTACCCCTGCCGCGGTAGAATCCTTGCCATGGTGCGCGCGTGGGTTCGCCATAAAGTGCCAGGCCGCTGCCTGGCTTTCACCCTTCTCCTAGGCGTGTGCGCTGCGCTCGCTGCAGCCCAACAGCAACCGAAACCACATGCTTCTCCTGCCCCCCGCCTCATTCTCCTGCCCCCTAAAGTAGTTGCCGGCGCGCAGGGCATGCTAGCAGTCCTCGATTCCCAGGGCCGTCTATTGCCCAACATCGCGGTAGAAATCTCGGGGGGCCAGAAAGTCACGACCGATCTGACGGGCCGTGCCATGTTTCAGGCGCCCGATCAGCCCGGCACACTGGTTGCCAAAG
>JBGQJJ010000018.1:0-18061 GCA_041498955.1 Terriglobia bacterium | reverse complement strand
AGCTCGAATTCCAAAACGTCCTGGTCGGCGGGCGCGTCGGCGAGCGGCGGGGAGCCGTGGGCGGCGCGGATCTTATCGAACGTTTCCGGCTGGACGGCGATTCCGACAGTCAGTCTGGCACCAAATGGGACAGCGCGAGTAGCACCCTCAAACTTTTCCCGGACCATGAGCTTCTGCCATTCGTCATCCTGCTCCCAATCTTGCAAGGAATCGAGCGCGCGTACCAAGCCCGCGCCGAAAAGACGAGATGCTGTCCAGGCGCGCTCCGCGGGGTCGTTGTCCGCGAGGCGCCCGATGAATTCCGGAGTCACCACGCCCGAAATAATATTGGTGGTATAGGTTATTTTTCGTTCCATGGTGTTCCTTTGCAGTTTCGACCGGATGATCGAGATTAGGATGGCCAGGGCGATGATAGCGCCGACAATTGCGAGCGACTGCCCGGTGGAGATATGCACCCACGGGTCGGCAAGCATTTTTGCGCCGATGAACATGACGGTAATCGCGAGGCCTTCATCCAGGTACTGAAAGTATGTGAGGGTTCCGGCCAGGAGAAAATAAAGCGCGCGCAGGCCAAGAATCGCGCAGACGTTGGAAGTGTAGACGAGGAAGGGATCGCGCGTGACGCCGAACACGGCGGGGATCGAGTCCACCGCCAGAACCAGATCCGTCGTTTCGAGCACGATCACCACCAGAAAAAACGGCGTGAACAGCCATCGCCCGCCTTGCCGCACAAATAATTCCTGCGTAGTTTCCGTCTGTGACATGGGCAGAGTCTTTTGCGCCCAGCGCACCACCGGATTTTTCTCGGGGTGCACGGCATGGTCGGCGCCGAACAGCTTGAATCCCGAGTACAGCAGAAAAGCTCCGAAGAGATAGAGGATCCAATCAAACCTCGCGATCAGCGCGGCGCCCGCGGCGATCATCGCGCCCCGAAGGACAAGCGCGCCCACGACTCCCCAGAACAACAAACGATGCTGATAACGCGGATCGACGCGAAAATACTGGAAGACCAGCAAAAAAACGAAAACGTTGTCCATGCTAAGGGATTTTTCGACAAGGTAGCCGGTGAAAAACTCGAGTCCGGGGCCGCGGCCGTGCGAAACAAAAATCCACGCGCCGAAACCGAGCGAAAGAGCGACCCATGCCGCGCTCTCCATCGCCGCTTGGCGCCATTCGATCGCGTGCGCGCGCCGGTGAAACAATCCCAGATCGAGCACCAGCAAGAGCGCGACGCCGGCGTTGAATGCGATCCACAGCGGCCAGGTACCCATCTAGGCCACGCTCTCGTCTGGGGAAGTCACTGCGGAGGGAATCCTCAATTATTGGAATTTTGCGCGGTGGTGTTGGGCCTCACGGCGTTCAGGTTGGAAAGCTCGACGCTCGTTGTTTCACCCTGACGGACCGTCACGGGAAAGTCCCAATGCAAGCGTACATCACCGGAAATCGCTTCCGAGCCGAGCATCCCGATCCAATAGCTTCCGGGGGTGAGGCCCGCGAAGGATCCGCGTCCTTCGAGATCCGTATTCGTTCGTGCGACTAGATAGCGCTCCTGGGCCAATTGGAATGCCAGGGCCTCCGCGCGTTGGCGCTGCTTGCCCTCGATCGACTCCCACTTTGGGTCCGGGTTCACATCGATGAGGTCGAGGTCCATCCCCTGTTTCGTGTCCGGGGAGCGCGCGATAAATTTACGAACGGCCGCTTGGTATTCTTCCTTCTGCGCCTTGTATTTTTCCGGATTGGAGGTGCGGTCTTTCTCCTTGAATTTCGGCTCGGGGAAGCCCACACCTCGATAGGCCTCGTTATGGGCCATGTAGGCTTTGAAAAACTCGGGAATGTCCACGATCTCCTCGGGCGTCAAGCTCTTGGTGAAATCTTCGCCGGACAGCCGAACGGAATTATGTTTTTGCATCCACGCTTTCAATTCCGGCGAGAAACCGAGTCCATCGATGAACTTGTCGAGCGCGGGGGCAGGCGCCGTTTGCGCGGCCTCCGCGCGAATGTCTTCGACGCTTTTACGCAGAAGATAAAATGTCAATTGGCGGACCGGCTCGGGCTGGCCCCCGGTAGGTGATATGAGCGCCACGAATTCGATGCGCCCGGCGGACTGCGCCGCGAGGTGCGCGGGAAATACGGCCATCATGGATCCGATGGACAAAGCAAATGCGCGAATACAGGATTTCGTCCTCATTGTTCTCATGGCGAAGTGTACCTCGACGGAACGCCATTGGAAATGATTCCGAAAGGATGTGTTTCCGCCATGTAGGTGGCACGCATTTGGAAGTTGTTCACCTAAACCCGAATTCTCACTGCGCTGGTGCTGCGAGACGCCGGCGCCACATTTCATGGCCCGCCCTTCTTCTTTATGACGGGCAGGCGTGTTAATTTTAGATCACGAGCGCGCTTGAGTTTTGTAATGTAGATGATTTGGCCCGTGTGATACCCGAAATGCTCGGCCACGTGGAATGCCGCATCCAGCCCGGTAACGTGAAAGCCTTGAATTTCATGCTTTCGCGACAGCGAATGATCGGAGAGCTGTGCCAACACCCGGCACGCTTCCCGAACGGTCCGGCGCAATTGGGTGACGAGCACCTGCCGGGGAATCGGCCCTCGCTCCGCGAATTCGCGGTCGCGCTGCCGCCTGTCCTCCGCCCCGCCGAGGCCCGAAATAATCCACTGGCGGACATTTCCGCAAAGATGCAGGACGAGATTGCCGGCGCTGTTGGACGCCGAATTCGGCCGCCACCAAATCTCCACTTCCGAAAGCTGGTGAAGACATTTCACGATGCGGGGAAGACTTTGTTTTGCGAGCAGATGTTGCGAACTCGCGAGAAACAATTTCGCGGCAGGGGTTGTTTTGGGTTTCACGGCGGCCACCTCGCGTTCAAATCGTAATCAATGCGCGAGGAAACGGCAAATGATGTGGAACCACGAGGCAGAAAAAGCGCCCCATTCTTTTTGTCATTCCGAGCGGAGCGAGAAATCTCTCTTTCTTTTGATGAGGCTAAATCGAAGAGAGTTTCCTCGCTCCGCTCGGAACGACAAAATAGACTACTTTTTCCGCAGCCTGTGAAGCCGCGGCCCACAAAGAAGACTTACGAGGTAGTTTCTAAAGCAATCGGAAAGTGATTTCGAGAGGAACAACCACGGGAACCGGTTTACCACCAGGTCCATTGGCGGGCTTAAACCGCCATTGCTTCACGGCTTCCACGGCTTTTTCTTCCAGCCCCAGTCCGGGGCCCTTCACGACTTGAATATCCGTCGCGCGGCCATCCGGTGTGATGACTACTTGGAGCACCACAGTGCCTTGATACTTGGCCTTCCGAGCTTCTTCGGAGTATTTCGGATCAGGGCAATAGACGCAAGTCGGATAGCCGACGCCGCCTGTTCCCGGACGGTAGGCCCCGCCGCCCGTGCCGCCGCCGGAACCAGGCCCAAGACCTCCGCCCTCACCGCTGCCAATCCCTGTGCCGGTGCCGCTTCCGATGCCGCTCCCGCCGCCGGGACCGCCCGAAGCGGTCAGCATTTTGGCCAGCGGATCGCCGAAATTATCCATATTCGGACTCGGGATTTTCAGGTCCGGCGGTCCAAGCAGAGTCGCCTGAAAAGTTGAATCGGGCTTGGTGTGCACCATCGGGGGCGCAATCTGGTTGAAACTGAACTTCGGCGCCTTGCCCTTTGTTGCGGGAATCGGATTTCTCTCGCCGCCTCCACCGCCGCCTCCGGCCTTGTCCTTGCCGGGGGGGAGCTTCGCGGCGTATTCGGAAATATCAATCGGCGTCACCAGAGAATTATTGACGGGGCTTGCGGTCGCTTTTTTCACCACTGAATAGAGCAGAGGAGAGAAGACCAGCGCCGTGATGGCAATATGCACGGCGAGCGCGATGGCCTGCGACGGTCCGAAGGCTTTGTCCTTGGACCAGATGTCTTTCACCTTGACCGGCTGGCTGGTCACCTTGAGCGGCGGAAGCTTGGGCGGCGAAATGAGGTCGCGAAGATTCTGCCACATGACTTTGTAAGGTGACTGCCACTCCACCGTCATGCGGGAGGACACGGCTTTGGGCGTTGGCTTGAACCACTCTCTGAAATTTTCGGCTAAGCCGCCGCCGTATTCGGGTAGGGTGAAGACATCCCCCCTTACATGCTTGGAGATCTTCACCGGGCGTTCCATGAGGAAGTCCCTCAGGTTGGAGAGAAATCCGCGGGACAGGGGTTTCTGGGCGCCGCCGAGGCGCGGCGCAGTCTTCCCCCCTGGCAGGACCACCTTGGGTGCCGGGGTGCTAGGGTCACTCCACTTTGGCGCAATGGTGCTCAACGCTTTTTTTGCCTCACGCTACCGAAAATTGTCTCTTGCTGTACGATTCTCTCACGGCACGAATGGATGCCCGGCGGGTCAGGCGGCTGACACACTGCCAAATCCATTGTAACATTGGGACGTTACCACGAGGAAGAAGGTTTCCAGACTAGGCGGTACAGGCACGGCGATACAGGAAAAAACTGTCCTTGACAGGCCCCGCCGATTTTTCGGCGGGCTGCGCGCTTCCCCAGAGGCCCTCGGGGTAAAGGGACAGTCCGCACCCGAAACTAACATATGCCCAAACACGTTGACTTGAAAAGCACATTGAACTTGCCGCGCACGGCCTTTCCGATGAAGGCCAGCTTGCCGCAGAACGAGCCGAAGCAGCTTGCGGAGTGGGAAGAGAAGAAACTCTATCATCGCATCCAGCAGGCGCGCGCCGGCGCGCCTTCTTACGTCCTGCACGACGGGCCGCCCTATCCGACCGGGACGATTCATCTCGGCACCGGGCTGAATAAAATTTTGAAAGACATGGTCGTGAAGTCAAAAACGATGGCGGGCTTTCGCGCGCCCTATGTTCCCGGATGGGATTGCCACGGACTGCCGATCGAAACGCAGGTGGAAAAAGAACTGGGCGGAAAAAAGGGAAGCGTCCCGCCCGGCGAGTTCCGGCGGATGTGCCGCGAATTCGCTTCGCGCTACGTGGATCAACACCGGCGGGATTTCAAACGCCTCGGAGTATTCGGGCAATGGGAAGATCCCTATCTCACGATGAGCCCGCAATACGAAGCCACAATCGCCGACGCCTTCATCACGTTTCTCGAAAAAGGTTACGTGTATCGAGGGCTGAAGCCCGTGTACTGGTGCATCGTCGATTCCACGGCGCTGGCGGAAGCGGAAGTTGAATATGAAGACCACACCAGCCCGTCGATCTGGGTGAAATTCTCGGTCGAGCCAGGCGCCGCGGCGGAAAAGCTTGGCTCGGGCGTAAGCGCCGTGATCTGGACGACCACTCCGTGGACACTGCCGCACAATCGCGCGCTCGCGTTTCACCCTGACTACGATTACGTCGTAACCGAAACTTCCGCCGGAGCGTTGCTGCTCGCGGCGGATTTGGTCGGCCCCACGCTGGATGCGTTGAAGCTCGAAGCAGGGAGCGTGCGCGGGCCGTGGAAGGGAAAAGATCTGGCGGAGCTGAAGTTCCGGCATCCGTTTCTGGATTTGACTGTCCCTGCGGTTCTGGCCGATTACGTCACGCTCGACCAGGGTACCGGCATCGTGCACACCGCGCCAGGGCACGGCGTCGAGGACTTTCAGACCGGGCAGAAATACGGTATCGAGGCATATGCGCCGATTGATGGGCAAGGCCGCTATCTCGAAGGTCTGCCGGAATATAAAGGCAAGACCGTATTCGAGGCGAATCCCATCGTCGTGACGCTGCTGCGCGATCGCGGCGCGCTGCTCGGCGAACAGAAGTTGTCGCACAGCTATCCGCATTGTTGGCGCTGCCACAATCCGGTGATTTTCCGCGCCACCGAACAATGGTTTATCGATTTGGATGGCGCGGGGAGCGGCGCGGGCGCAATCCGGCCGCGCGCGCTTGCGGAAATCTCCAAGGTGAAATGGACGCCTGAGTGGGGCGCCGAACGGATTCATTCGATGATCGCGGAACGGCCGGACTGGTGCGTTTCGCGGCAAAGGTATTGGGGCGTGCCGCTCGTGATTCTCTACTGCAGCAAGTGCGGCAAACAGTTTGACGATTATGCGGCGCTGCACGCACTCGTGCAGAAATGGTTCACGCGCGAGGGCGCTGACGCGTGGTTCACGCACACGATCGAGGAATTGCTTCCGGCAGGAAGCCCCTGCGGTTGCGGCGCTTCGGACTGGCGCAAGGAAACCGACATTCTCGATGTGTGGTTTGATTCTGGTTCCTCGCATCTGGCGGTGCTGGACCGTCTCGATGCAAGCGGCCAGCAACTTCCCTGGCCCGCGGACATGTATCTCGAAGGGCCAGACCAGTATCGAGGATGGTTTCAAAGCTCTCTGCTGGTTGGCGTCGCTGTGCGCAATGGCGCACCCTACCGTCACGTGCTTACGCATGGCTGGACGCTTGACGCCAAGGGCCAGCCGATGTCGAAATCGCTCGGCAACGTCGTGCTGCCTACGGAAGTGTGCGAGAAGTGGGGCGCCGATTTGTTGCGCCTGTGGGTGGCGTCGCAGGACTACACGGCGGACGTGCGCATGTCGGACAACGTGATGACGCAGCTTTCCGAGGCGTATCGCAAGCTGCGCAACACGTTCCGCTTCGCCTTGGGAAACCTCGCCGATTTCGATCCCGCGCGCGATGCGGTGCCCGATTCCGAACTGGAAGAGCTCGACCGCTGGATGCTTTCGCGCACTTTTGAATTAGTGGGGGACTGCCGCAAATGGTACGAAGGATTTGAATTTCACCGCGTGTTCCACGCGCTGCACGATTTCGCCGTCGTGGCTTTGAGTGCATTTTATTTCGACGTATTGAAAGACCGTCTCTACACGTTCGCGCCGAACAATCGTGCCAGGCGTTCGGCGCAAACGGTCGTGTATCGCATTGCGAAAGCGTTGTTGAGCCTCCTGACACCGATCACCGTATTTACGGCGGAGGAAATCTGGAGACATTTTCCACGCGCGGCCGGCGATCCCGAGAGCGCGCACCTTGTGCTGTTTGCGGATATTGCCTTCGACGTCACACAGGAAGAAAAAACGGATTGGGCACTGCTTATGGGGTGGCGCGAACGGGTCCTAAAAGAGTTAGAAGAAGCCCGAAAGGCGAAATTTATTTCGGGTTCCCTGGAAGCCAAAGTCATCCTTGATGTCAATTTTGCTTCAGAAAAACTCTTGAAGCGATACGAACAATGGCTTCGTCCGCTATTCATTGTTTCTCAAGTCGAGATCCTCACCGGTTTGGGGCCACATGAAGGAGTGCGTGTCTTGCGCGCCGACGGCACCAAGTGCGAGCGCTGCTGGAATTATTCCACGCACGTCGGCGAAAACGTAGATTACCCGACCGTGTGCGAGCGCTGCCTGAAGGCGCTCATCGAAATTGAGGAGACTGGCCGTGCGGGAGCGCAAGGGGCCGCGTCCTCGTGAGCGGGGCGCGCTGGTTGTGGCTGTCGTTTGCGGTGCTTGCAGCGGACCGCGCCACGAAATTTGCCATCGAACGCTACACCAGCCCGTTCTTCCGCCATCCCATCGTTTCGGACATCGTGGTTCTGGTTCATAGCCAGAATCCGGGCATCGCTTTTGGCGTGTTCTCTGCTTCCGGTTCGCCGTGGCTCACGCCGCTCCTGGTGCTCAGTTCCGCGGCTGTAATGGTCTTGCTGGTGTGGATGATCGTCACGGATCGTGCCGGCGGCGCGCTGGCGCAATGCGGGCTCGCGCTGATTCTTGGCGGCGCGGCAGGCAATGCGCTTGACAGAGTGATTCACGGCGGCGTGACGGATTTCCTGGAAGTCCGGCTATGGACGTACATCTGGCCCGCGTTCAACGCCGCCGATTCCGCGATTACGATCGGGGCAGTATTGGTGCTCTTCGAATTGTTATTCGGCGCGCGCGAGCGGCATATTCCAACCGCCGAAAAACGGGGACGGGTTTAGTAGCACAGGCTTCAGCCTGTGAATTTTTGCTGATGCAAAGGCAAGAATCAATCAGGCTAAACCTTCACGACATTGAACATTTCGAATAAAAATCCACAGGCTGAAGCCTGTGCTACTAAACCCCAAACCCTCACCGCCGCATCGGGAGACGCGGGGCGGCGGCTGGATTTATTCCTCGCGCAGCGTGTGCCGGAGCTCAGCCGCACGCGCATCCAGGAGTTGATCCGCGAAGGCCACGTTCGCGTGGACGGCCGCATTGCCAAGGTTTCCCACCGGGTCGCGGCCGGTGAAACCATCGAGATCGAAGTTCTACCGCGGCCGGCGCTGGAGGCGATGCCGGAAGATTTGCCGCTCGATTTGTTGTACGTGGACGACGATTTCGTGATTGTGAACAAACCCGCCGGGATGGTGGTTCATGCGGGCGCGGGCCACGCGCGCGGGACGCTGGTGAACGCGCTCCTGCACCGCCTGGGAAATCTTTCCGCAGCGGGCGGCGCGCTGCGCCCGGGCATTGTCCACCGGCTGGACCGCGAAACGTCGGGCGCCATGGTGGTGGCGCGGAATGATAGGGCGCACGAACATCTCTCCGAACAATTCCGTTCGCGGAACGTCCGAAAAATCTATCTCGCGCTGGTACACGGCAAGATGCCGCGCGATTCCGGCACCATCACGCTGCCCATTTCCCGCGATCCGCGCCGCCGCACGCGCATGACCGCGCGCGCCACCAAGGGCCGCCACGCGCGCACCGACTGGCGCGTGATCGCGCGCCTGGACCGCTGCACGCTGGTCGAGGCCGTGCTCCACACCGGGCGCACGCACCAGATCCGGGCGCACTTTGCGGCCCTCGGGCATCCGGTGGTGGGAGACACGCTCTACGGTGCGCCGCGCGACCTGCGCGCCGGCACGCGTAATTTGCCACTCCTCGAGCGAAATTTCCTGCATGCCGCGCGGATCGGATTTTCGCATCCGTCGAGCGGCGCCTGGGTGGAAGTTCGCGCTCCGCTGCCAAGGGATTTGCGGGTATACTTCAACGAAGTGGGAGCATCTTTGGGTTGGCGTGCCGCGGAGATCGAAGCCGCGCTTGCGCCGTACGTACAACAAACATGAAGAAACGTGCTCTTTGGATCGCAATTCTCGGTTTTCTCGCGGCCGTGGCCGTCGTGAGCGCGCAGCAAGCGCAACCTCCGGCGCCGCCGCAATCTCCGCCGGAACCCGCGGGACAGGCGAACCGTCAGGGCGGGATCTCCGTCAACGTCAACCTGGTGGAAGTGCTGTTCAGCGTGGTAACCAAGCGCGAAAAACTCGTCACGGATCTAAACAGGGATAATTTCAAGGTATTTGATGACGGCGCGCAGCAGGAAATCACCGATTTCAGCCAGCCGACCGATCTTCCGTTGCGCATCGGCATGGTGCTGGACACGTCGAACAGCATTCGGGAGCGTTTGAAATTCGAGCAGGACGCCGCCATCGATTTCATATTTAACGCCTTGCGCCGCGGGAAGGACCTGGCATTCCTGATGACCTTCGATGACGGCCCGCAAATCATCAAGGGTTTCACGGGCGACACCGGCGATATTCGCGACACCATCCTGAAGCAGCGGGCCGGCGGCGGCACGTCCCTGTACGACGCCGTCTACGCGGCCAGCGATCACTTGTTGAAGAATTCGCCGCTGCCCCCCGGCCTGAACTCGGACGTGCGGCGCGTTCTGGTGGTGATCTCCGACGGCGATGACAACAGCAGCAATCACTCCCGCGGCGAGTCGGTTGAGATGGCGCAGCGCGCGGGCGTGATTATTTACTCGATCAGCACGAGCACGGATTGGGTTACGGTTGAAGACGAAAAGAATCCTTCCAGGCGGATCAGCCGCAAGTATGAAAAAGAGGAGGGAGATAAAGTTCTCGAACAGCTTGCGGTGGAAACCGGAGGCCGGGCTTTCTTTCCCTACAAGGTCGATGATCTGGGGCAGTCGTTTCTCGATATCGGGGACGAACTGCGCCATCAATACGCGCTGGCCTACAGTCCCGCGGGCCGCTCTCCGGACGGCAAGTACCACACGATTCGGATTCAAACCGATCGCAAGGATGTGGTCGTTCGCGCACGCAAAGGATACTTTTCCGTTCCGATTCCCGTCTCCGGCAAGCCTGCCGCGCCTCCAGCCTAACGCGAAGTTCTTACAATGTATTTAGGAGCCGGTGGCTAAAGTAGCGCCGGCGTCCCGCCAGCAATTTTGCTAATCCCCATCTAGAGCAAGAAGATTGCCGGCGGGACGCCGGCGCTACCAGAGAGAAATCAACGCTCGACTTAGATTCCCGCTCAGTTGTTGGGCGCGTAGTATCCGCGGCGGGTGAGGACGGAATAATCCTTGTTTTTCATTTCCAGCCTGATCTTGCGGTAGCTTCCATCGTGCTTCTTGTTGGTGGGAGTGTAGCTGACGGTGTACTGGCTGCGCAGTTCTTCCGAGATTTGATCGAACGCCTGCTCCAGGTTCTTCTCGCTGCGCACGATGATCATTCGTCCGCCGGTCTCGTCGGTGAGCCTCTTGGCGACAGTCTGATCGCCCCCATCGGCGGCAACCAAGAGAATATGGACAACCGTATCGGTCCGTTGCGCGGCTTCGATGGCGTCCTGGAGCTTCATTTTACTTCCCGTATCTTCCGCGTCGGTCAGGACAACAATGGCTTTCCTGCCCGCTTCGTCCGACAGCTTGTCGTGGGCGGCCAGATAAACGGCATCGTAAAAATTCGTGCCGCCGGAGCCGCTCGAGGGAAGGGGGCCCTGAGCGATCATCCCGCCGCTGGGGGCGTTGATCTGTGCGCGGTTGATGGCGCGGTCCAGCAACCCGCGATCGTCGGTGAAATCGGCGAGGAGGTCCACGTCGGTATCAAAAGACATGATCATGGCCAGGTCGCCTTTGCGCAGCACCCGTCCGAGGAAGCGCGAGCCCGCTTCTTTCTCCCCGGAAAGCATGTAGTACTCGCTGCCACTCGTATCCATCAGTATGCCCAAAGTAATCGGAAGGTTGGATTCCGCTGAAAAATTGGTAATTTCCTGGAGCTGGCCATCCTCATAGACCTGGAAGTCATCTTGTTTTAAGCCGGTGACAATGGCCTTATGCTTGTCGCGCACGGTGGCGAAAAGGTTGACCAGGTTCACTTGCACGCGGATTTGGCCGGGAGGCGAGGCGAGTGCCAGCCCTCCCGCAAGAGATGCGACGCACAGATAGGAAAGAATGGCTCGAATCCGCATTGTATAATCTCCATCGGCTGTAATGGCGTGTTGGATGCCGCGCCGGAACATTAAGATGCCATTTGAGACTCAAGAGGCGTGGCGCCCGGCGGCAGCCCACGCGGAAATAGTGACGGGACGCCCATGAAATGTCCACGAAAATTGCTGGCTGTGAGCGCGATGATTGGCCTGGCTCTGATTGCCTCCATGGCCTGGCGACCACGGGAGACGTACGGCCAGGGCGCCGGTCAGGAACCTGCGCCGCAAACGCAAGATCCTCACGCGCGTATCCGGACGACGGTGTCTCTTGTCGTCGTGCCCGTGACGGTGAAAGACAGCGCGGGCGAACTGGTGACCGATCTCCAGCAAAATGACTTCCGGGTTTTTGAAGACGGCATCGAGCAGCCGATCGCATTGTTTTCCGCGGATGCGTTTCCCTTGTCGGCCGCCGTTCTGATTGATGATGACCTGAAGCGGGGCACGGCGGAAAAAGTCCAGAAGACCCTCGAGACCCTGGCGGCCGGGTTTAGCGCTTCCGACGAAGTATCCTTGTGGCGCTTCGATGAAGTCCCTGAGCAAATCTCCGAAGATTTCATCGCCGACAATGACAAGCTTCTCACGCAGCTCAAGCACATCGACCTCAGCAGTTCGTTTCCCGGAATCGGCTCGTACACGATGACGAACGGCCCGCGCGTCAATACGGCGCAACCGCCGGGGCCGGCGAAAGTTCCAGCCGAAGCCAACGGGCATCCCAACACGAAACACATCAACGACGCAATTTACGCCGCGGCGGAACAGTTGCAGGACCGGCCGCGCGAGAGGCGCAAGATTATTTTTCTGATTTCCGACGGGCAGAATGCCAAGAACAACACGCACAAGTACGAGGAAACCCTGAAGCTGCTGCTGTCCGCCGATATTTCCGTTTACGCCGTCGGCGTCGGCGAAGCAAACCTGAATCGCGGCATCACGTTTCTGGGGAACAATATTTTGTCCAAGTACGCGCATTCGACCGGCGGCGATATTTTCTACGGCGGCGTGAGCCGGGAAAACCTCGAGGAATTGTACGCGCGCGTTTCCGAACAGGCGCGCAATCAGTACATGATCGCCTATTCCGGCGGGCATACCGACCGTTCCAAGCCGTATCACACGATTGAAGTGCGCGTGAAGCGGCCGGGCCTGACGTTGCTCACGCGCGACGGCTATTATCTGAACGCGACGCCGTAGCCCTTTTTTTCGCGCCAAACTTGGTTGGTGAATTTCACTCGACTGCCTTGCACAGGCGCGCAGGTTTTCGTAGCGCCGGCGTCCCGCCGGCAGTTCTTTGAACTCCTTACGGCGCGAGAATGCCGGCGAGACGCCGGCGCTACAAAGTGACGCGCGTGTTTTACCGCATGAAACGGGCCTCATTTGTTGCGAAGTCCATCCACAAAATAATTTTCTGCAGCGCATCGCTTTTTCGTCTCACACTTCAGGAATTTCTTCTTGACTTCCGGCGCGCACACTCGTAAAAGAACGATAGCGAGTCTGGGATGGATTGGCTCGCTGCTCCGAGGGGAGAACGGTTCACGGAGCGAATGCGCGGATCGGCTACAAAAGGGAAACGCAACACGCCGAGTCAGGTCTTAGGAAAACGTTTCCAGGCGGGGCGCTCGCAAACACGAGCGCCCCGTTTTTATTTTGCCTGCTTTAGGGAAAATTATTCTTGAAGCGCGAGAAGTCCGAAGCGCGATCGGACCAGCGCGTTACTCTTCGCCGGAAGCGCTGGCCGCCGCGCCTTGTTCTCGCGCGGGGCAGATGGGTTCGTAATCGCAGAACTTGCACGCAAAGCCGGGCTTGGCGGGGAACTCGCCCGCGCGAATATCCGCGGCGGCTTCCTGAATTTCCGCGCGGACTTTTTTGAGCTGCTTGTCGTCGCGCGTGGCGCTCACGGGATGGTTCGTTTGCAGGAAGTGCAGCGTGAGCCTGACGGGGTTCCAGTCGAACACTTCCCGGGCCGCGAGGGCATAGACGCTCAATTGCACATCCTTTTTGGCCTTGTCCTCGTTGCGCGGCCTGCCTGTCTTGTAGTCCACGATTTCTTCCTGGCCGGGACCGAGGCGGTTCACCTGGTCCATCCGTCCGGTGAGGACAACGTTGTTATCCATCGGTAGATCGAAAACCCTTTCCTGCGCGATGACATTGGGAGGCGAGGCGAGCGTGCTGGCGTGGAACGCGCGCAATTGCGCCAGGCCGTCTTTTTTGTACTCCTGCTCCTGGTAGTCGTCCTCGAATCCGGCCGAGGTCCACTCGATCTCGAATTTCCGTTCCACTTCCTCGAAGGGGAGCGTGTGTCCCTTGGCCAGCTCGCCGATGAAATACTTAATCGTGTTGTGCATCACGCTGCCGAAGCTCATGGCCGCCGCAGGCCCGCCTCGAAGCTTCCACGTGCAGTTGAAAAGATATTTTTGAGGACAGGCCTCCAGCGTGCCAATCGCCGAGGGGCTGATTTGCAATGGTTCCGGCACCGGCGGTCGATAGGCCTCCGCCCACTCGCCGATTCGCGAGCCGATTCGCGAGCGCTTCCCCTGCATATCGAATAGGACCGGCTCGGTTTCAATGGGAGTTGGAGGCTCATTCGCCGGAGTTGGCGCAAGCTGCTCGACGTCGCGGCGCTTGATCTGCGCCTCCATGAGGATGTCGTCCAGGAACGGCGAGGGCTTCGAGCGTTTATTCACGACCGTGTTGAGCGTGAGCCGGTGCCGCGCGCGCGTCACAGCAACGTAAAACAGGCGGCGCTCTTCCTGGATGTGAAAGCTGCCCTGGGGCTGCTCTTCCTTCATCAATTCCGCGGGGAATTCGAGCACGCGCGGTTTTTCTCCCGCCGGAAATCCGCGCTGCACGAGACGCAGGACGTAGACGTGATCGAATTCGAGCCCCTTCGCCGCGTGCACGGTCATGAGCTGCACCGCGTCGCCGGACTCCTGCTCGAGATTGATCGATCCCCCGGCCTGATCGAAATAGTCCAGGTACTCGACAAATTCTTTGAGGCGCTGACTTTCGCTCTTGGGCTGCCACTCACGCACGAACTGCGCGAGGCGGTCGAAATACTTACGGTCTTCGCCGGCCACGGCGGAATTGATTTCGAGCGCCTCGGCGAGACCGTCGAATAATTCCGTTGCCGTCAACTGCCGGGCTTTCTTTCGAAGCTCCGCGACGAGTTCGACAAGTGCTCCGAGATCGCGGCTGCCGCCGGAGAAGGGCGGCTCACCTTTGGCTGCCTGCATCGTGTCCCACAGGGAGATCCCCTTACCTTTGGCGGCGCGTTCGATGAGGCGCGCCAGATCAGCGGGTTCGAGGCCCCACGCCGGCATCGCCAGCACGCGCGCGCAGGCCACGTCGTCCGAGGGCTGATCGATGAGCCGCAGGTACGCGATCAGGTCCCGCACGAGACGGTGCGACAGAATCGAAAGATTTTT
The DNA here is from genome assembly GCA_041498955.1 of Terriglobia bacterium. Classification (GTDB taxonomy): domain Bacteria; phylum Acidobacteriota; class Terriglobia; order Acidiferrales; family UBA7541; genus Palsa-360. The sequence goes on along the minus strand of JBGQJJ010000018.1, from coordinate 3,454 downwards.
GATCACGAACGGAATCTTGCGGGCCTTGAGCGCGTCGACCAGCTTGTCGCGATGCGCATGGCCGCGATACAGCACGGCGAAGGTGCGCCACTTGGCGCCGGCGCGGTGCAGCCGCTCGAGTTCGCCGGCAACCCACTGCGCCTCGGCTCCGGTCGACTCGTGCGTGACGATTCGCACTTTGTCTCCGTCTTCATGGACGGCCGTCAGCGGATACTCGGGAATGTTTGTAGGTTTTTCGTTATGGCGGATCACTTGGCTCGCAACTCGCAGGATTCGGCCGGCGGAGCGATAGTTCAGAGTGAGCGGGCGCAGCAGATCCTGGCCCGTCGAAGCGGCGCCCGCCGAGGCGAAGCGCTTCAGAAAAATCGTGAAGCTGCCGAACGACGCGCCGCGAAAACGGTAAATGGCCTGGCGATGGTCGCCCACCACGACCAGGTTGGGCCGCTCGCCGCCCAGCAGCCAGAGCAATTCCAGTTGCGCGATGTTGGTGTCCTGAAACTCGTCGACGAGAATGTAGCGGTAACGCGCGCGAAGCGTCTCGCGCAGGGTTTCGTTCGCGCGGAGATGAAGGACGGCGTCCATGATCTGCGTGCCGAACGTGAGCAGCTTGCGTTCGCGGAGGAGAAGATCGCTCGCGCGATAAGCTCGCGCAATTTCCTGGATCTTGGCGATTTCTTCGTCGCGGATGCGGCGTTCATCCTCGGGCATCGCTCCGCGGACGCGCTGAAAGGTTTCCGCTTGCTCCACGGCATAGCGCTGGTAGTCATCCGGCGTGACCAATTCATCCTGGCAGCGCGAGAAGAATTCCACGAAGTCGCCGAGAAATTGTCCGGGCTCCGCCAGGCGCCGGTAGTGCTCCAGTTGAAGCAGGGGCAAGTTGCGGCGGAGCAGAATCCAGTGGTCGATTTTGTCGATGGGCTTGAGATCGGGATCGAGTTCCTGCAGCAGTGTGTTGCAGAACGAGTGAAACGTGCTGAGCGTGACCGCCTCGGCGCGTTCCGCGCCCGACTCTCCGCGGTCGCGCGCCGCCGCAACCACTCGGTGTTTCATTTCCGCGGCGGCCTTGTCGGTGAACGTCAGGCCCAGGATTTCCTTGCCTGTGAGTTCCGGCTCGGCCTCGAGAAGATAGCGGATGCGCTCGGTGATGACGCGAGTCTTGCCCGTGCCCGCGCCGGCCACCACGACGAGCGGACCCTCGCCGTGATGCGCCGCGGCGCGCTGCTCAGGATTGAGTTGAAGGCCCGGCGCCGGTGCGCCGGCACGGTCAAACAGGTCAGCCATCGTGAATCATCCCAGCGCACAACAGTAACACACACGCAGCGTTGCGTGACTAACGACCAAAGAGGTAACATCCACGTTATATCGGCATAAGTTACAAAAATTTATGTAACATTTTATTATGAATATGGTAATGTCAGGTCAATTTATCGGCCGCCCTGCGCGCGAAAATCCAGGACGGAATCGCAGATCGAGACAAAAGGAGTCCCCCGTATGTCTCATCGAAGCCGTGCTCGTGTCCTTGCGGAAACTCCGATTGAGCGGATCTTTGAAAAAGTCATGCATCGGAAAATGACTTCGCAGGAAAGGATCTATTTTCACTTGAAGCATAAAGTCAAGCCGCCCATGCGAGTCAGCACGCATAAGCAGACTCGCGCGGCCTGAACCGGGCAAAATTGACCCCGCTCTGACTCCCTCCTATACTGGGTCATGGCGAAGCCACCACCCCTGTGGCGCACCCCGTTACTTTCGTGTCCGGGAGAGCAACCATGGACCAAGCCGTCCTCCTCAGCGCTGTCCGTACGCCCATAGGAAAATTCCAAGGTGGACTTGCGCAGCTTTCGGCAACGCAACTTGGCGCGAAGGCTGTGGCCGAAGCGGTGCGCCGCGCGGGCATCGAGCCCGGGGCCGTGGACGAAATCATCATGGGCAATGTCGTGCAAGCGGGCCTCGGTCAGAATCCCGCGCGGCAGGCGGGGCTGGGCGCGGGGCTCGACGTGCGCGTTGCGGCCATGACCATCAACAAGGTTTGCGGCTCCGGATTGAAAGCCGTGGGTCTCGCGGCGCAGGGCATCCAGCTGGGCGAAACCGAAATCGTGGTCGCGGGCGGCATGGAATCGATGTCGAACTGTCCCTACTTGTTGCCGGGGGCGCGCACCGGCTACCGCTACGGAAATGCCGAAGTCGTGGACTCGATGGTGCGCGACGGTTTGTGGGACGTTTACAACGATTTTCATATGGGCATCACCGCAGAATTGGTGGCTGAAAAATTCGGCATCACCCGGCAGGAGCAGGATCAATTTTCTCTGGAGAGCCACCAGCGCGCCGTTCGCGCCAGGAAATCGTGCTTCATTGAATCGCAGATTGTTCCAATCGAAATTCCGCAGAAGAAAGGCGATCCCCTGGTGATCAAGTACGACGAGTCGCCGCGCGAGGATGCTTCGCTCGAAGCACTTGGCAAATTGCGCCCGGCGTTCAAGAAAGACGGGACCGTGACGGCGGGCAATGCCCCGGGCACTAATGACGGCGCGGCGGCGCTGGTGGTCACGAGCGAACGCACCGCGTCGCGCCTCGGCAAGACGCCGATGGCGCGGATCGTCGCGCAAGCCGTGAGCGGCGTCGATCCCAAATGGATCATGATGGCGCCCGTGTATGCGGTGGAAAAAATCCTCGAAAAGACAGGCTGGGACCGCGACCGCGACGTGGACCTGTACGAATTGAACGAGGCGTTTGCCGCGGCCGCGCTCGCCGTGACGCGAGAGTTGCATCTTGACCTGGCGAAAGTAAATGTGAACGGAGGGGCCGTGGCCATCGGGCATCCCATCGGCGCTTCCGGCGCGCGCATTCTCACGACGCTGCTCTACGAAATGCAGCGCCGCAACGTGCATCGCGGAATCGCCGCGTTGTGCCTTGGCGGCGGCAACGCCGTCGCGCTCGCCGTCGAGCGGTAGCACCAGTAGGACAAGCTTCAGCCTGTCGTCTTTCTGAATTAGCAAAATTAAACCCGACAGGCTGAAGCCTGTCCTACTGGGAGCTTCGGACGACCGTTCACAACATCCATGACTGAAGACTCTCTCGAAATTCTCTGGCGCGGTTCCGATCCCGCCAAATTCACCGCGCTGCAAGCGGCGTTGCGCGACGAAGCCATCCCCTTCTGGCAAATGCAGGTCTACGATCCCGCGGGCGGTTTTCTTTCTTCCCGTCCATATTACCTGGAAGCGACTCCCGGCTTCGAAATTCGAGTTCATGCCGCCGATCTGGAACGCGCGAATGGCGCATTGGATTGGGTGGAAAGCAAAGAAAGCGCCTCCAAGGGTTCCGCCGGTTCTTCGATGCAGGAGTATGACCGACTCGATGCCAGGCAATCGCTGCCGTACGATTGGGATTCCAAAGAAGCGACCTCGGAAATCTGGTCCGGCGAAGATGAGTCCATGGCCGAATACCTGGCCAGCGCGCT
>JBGQJJ010000017.1:0-18372 GCA_041498955.1 Terriglobia bacterium | reverse complement strand
TTCTCTTTCGCCGTGTCGGGGATGATGATGCCGCCCTTGATTGATTCTTTCTCTTCGATCCGCTTTATCAAGACGCGATCATGCAGCGGAGTAACATTTACTGACATCGTTTCTTGCCTCCGTTCAATGAAGTGAGTCGGGATGGTCAACGCGGAATGCCGAGCAGATCGTTAGCACTCCTCTAAGACGAGTGCTAATATAGCAAATGGGCTGGGGATGTCAAGGAAACTCGTAGTGCTTGCGGAAACGGTGCAAATCCTCTCATCAACTTAAACTTGTTTATATTCAATAACTTACGATTGTTCGTGTCTAGGATTCCACAGGGGAAGTATGTGGCACACGCTTCAGCCTGTGGGTTTTGGGTTCAGGCAAGCACTAAAACCCCACAGGCTGAAGCGTGTGCCACTAAAACATTTGCTTCTGCGCGCGGGCTCATCAACAATAGCGGCCAAGCATGAGCGCGCGAATATTTGAGCGAACAGAGCCAGCCGCTACCGGCCATTTCATCGAATTCCGCAACGTCAGCAAAGCGTTTGACGATCACCTCGTGCTGGACGACGTCAGTTTCTTCGTCGATCATGGAGAGACGTGCGTCATCATGGGGCGCAGCGGGGTGGGGAAGTCTGTAACGCTGAAGCATATTCTTGGATTCCTGCGCCCGGACTCGGGGCGCGTGCTGGTCGCCGGCGAGGACATCACCGACTGGACCGAAGCCCAATTGGCCGAGATTCGCCGCCGCGTCACAATGGTTTTCCAATCGGGCGCGCTGTTTGATTCGTTGACGGTGCAGGAAAACATTGCGTTTCCGCTGGAAAAGCGCGCGGACCTCACCGCGGAGCAAAAAGAATCCCGCGTCGCGGAACTGGCCGAAATGCTCGAGGTCGCCGAAGATGCCGACAAGCTGCCATCGGAACTGAGCACCGGAACGAAGCGCGCGGTGGCCATCGCGCGCGCGCTGGCGCAGGACCCGGACGCGATTCTTTACGACGAACCGACGACAATGGTCGATCCGCTCATGGCGGCGCATACCGGCGACTTGATCCTGCGGCTCAAGGAAAAATTCCACAAGACCTCGGTCGTCGTGACGCACGACACGCACCTGGCGAAAAAACTGGCCGACCGGATTGTGTTTCTTCATGAAGGCCGCGTGGCCTATTTCGGCGCATGGGCAGGATTCGTGGCCGCTCCCGAACCGTTCCTCCGCAATTTCCTCCGCCAGGATGAACTCATTCCTGAGTTGGATGTGACCTCGTGAGCGAGGCGGCGCCCGGCGCTTCCGGCGCGAAGCAGCAGTTGCGCCGCGCCATGGGTTTCTGGGACGTGCTGCTGTTTTGCATCGCCGCGGTGCTGGGACCGCGGTGGATCGCGGCGGCGGCGCGCAACGGCCAATCGTCGATCAGTTTGTGGATTTTGGCGGCCGTGCTTTTTTTTGTGCCGACGGCGTTTGTGGTGGTGGAACTTTCGACGCGATTTCCGGAAGAGGGCGGGCTGTACGTCTGGACGAAGATGGCGTTCGGGGATTTTCACGGATTCGTCGCGGGATGGACGTACTGGACCTATACCATTTTCTACTTCCCTGGACTTTTGCTGGCGAGCACCGCAATGAGTGCTTATGTCGGCGGCAGCAGTACCGCGCGGCTGGCGGAGAACCAAACATTTCTTTTAGCCGGATCGTTTGTCCTGCTGATCGTCGCCGTCTGGCTAAACATCATTGGGCTGCACATCGGCAAGTGGCTGCAAAACGCCGGTGGCGTCGGCACGTATATTCCGCTTCTGATGATCGTTGGAGTGGCGCTGTGGCTCTGGGGACGGCAGGGTTCGGTAACGCACTTCACGCGGGCCGCGATGCTTCCGCACTGGGATTGGGACACCGTGAATTTCTGGTCGCAGATCGCCTTCGCATTTACAGGCCTCGAACTCGTTTCCGCGATGAGTGAGGAAGTACGGGACCCGCAACGCACGCTTCCGAAGGCGATCTTCGCCTCCGGGGGACTGATCGCCGTCATCTACATAGCGGGGACGGTCGCGATCTTGACGATGATTCCCGCCGACGTGGTGGACCCTAAGAGCGGAGTCTTTCAGGCCATTACGACCGGCTCGATGGCTTTGCGGATCGGAATTGTGGGAGTGATTGCGGCGTTGCTCGTGACCGTGGGAAATGCCGGTGGAGTCGGAAGTACCGTGGCGGGGATTGCGCGAGTGCCATTTATCGTCGGCATAGATCGGTATCTGCCGTCATGGTTCGGCAAGATACATCCGGAGTGGAAGACCCCCCACATTTCAATTCTGGTCCAGGCCGGACTTTCGGCGCTGGTTCTGGTGCTCAGCCAATTCAAAGCGACGGGAAGGACTGCCTACGCGGTGTTGGTTTCTGCCGCGATCGTTTTGTACTTCATTCCATTTATTTACATGTACGCGGCGGTCATCAAGCTGGCCTGGAAAGAGGACCGGGAAAAAAACAAGGACGCGGTATTGATTCCCGGCGGCAAGGCCGGTGTTTGCATCTGCGGATTTTTGGGATTGCTTGCGGTGATCGCCGGAATTTTTTTCTCGCTCATTCCACCGGGCGAGGAAACCAACAAGGTTCTGTTCGAGGTTAAGGTGGCGGGGGGGACCCTGGGCACGATCGCCGTGGGCCTGGTATTGTATTATCGCGGGGCGCGGCTGCGTTCCGAGTAGGACGGGCTTCAGCCTGTCTGGTTTTGATTCTCGATAGCGCGGAAAGGCAAACAGGCTGAAGCGTGTTCCACTAATACCTCAGTACACTTCCCAAATTCCTGGCGTTGCTAGTTCCACTAAATGATTGTCAGGGTCGCGGAAATAAAGACTGCGGCCGCCGGTCGGCCAATTCACTTTGCTTTCGATGCTGATGCCTTGGGCGATCAAGCGCTCTTCCCAGGCGGGGAGGTCCTCTTTCGAGATTGCGAACGCGAAGTGCAACTGGCCGGCGGCCTCGTGCGGCGGGATCATGCCGCCGGGCGTGGGAACCGGCTCCTGTTTGCCGCCGCTTCGGAATATGAGGAGCACCTGCTTGTCCGCGACGCTGAATACGCAGAGACGCTCGAGGGATTCCAGCAGGCGGAGTCCCAGCTTTTCCTGGTAGAAGCGAACCGAGCGGGGAAGATCGGTGGAGAAGAGACAGGATTCGACGATGCCATTGATGCGCGGGGTGGGCATGATTATTTTTCCAGCCGGATGAAAAAGAAATTCTCTACGGAGTTTATCCCGTCCCTTTCGGGGCCGCAATGGCGACATTCCGGATTGCGCGGCAGCGGGCCATCCTAGTTCATTGCAAGAGGACAATTCTTCCGCCCGTTGTTTGATGGCGGGCTGAAATTCGTCCTTGCAAACCGGATTGAAAATCTGCGATCTTTCATTTGTCTGGAGGCTGACACATGGCTACGAGAAATAAACTGAGAGATGCCGCGGTGACGATTGGCTCCGCAATGGGTAAGGCGGATGCCAGGGCTCATAAAGCCGCCTATAAAGCTGCCAAAGCAGCGCACGTGGCGAGACTCGAGCTGATCCAATTGTCGAAGCAGGTGGACGCTATCAAGAAGCAATTGAAGAAGAGCACCAAACGGCTGAGGAGCGCGTTGAAATAGCGGGGGAGATTGTCGCCAGACGTTCGAGGGAAGTGAGCAACTGGGACCGCGACGCCTGTTTAGCCAGTCGAAGAGTCGATAGATCCCCCTCCAGCGTCGCTCGACCGAATCGCGCAATCCTACATCAGCTGATCATGCAGGGGTGCCTACTGGCACCCGTTGGCGTTCAACTCGTCCAATTTCGCTTTCGCTCGCGCGTTTCCACTTTTCACGGCCGCTTTCAGCAGGACTCGCCCTTGCTCGCAGTTTTTTGCAGCGCCGTCCCCCCTGAGGTAAAGGTCAGCCAGGATTACCTCGGCCTCGGAATTGCCATTCGCCAACGCTGCCCACAACAGATGCACCGCTTTGGAGCTATCCCTAGGGCCATTTTCGCCATTCAAGAACGCCTGCGCGGCCGCTAATTCCGATTTGCCGGCCTCTGCCGCCTGCTGTGCGCGCTGATCGGAGGCAGCCGTGGCATGTCCCTCGGCGCCGGGGCTTTGTGAAGTACTTGCGGTTGCGTCACTGGCTTTTGCAGCATTCACAAGCGCGTCGCTCGGAGCAGAGTTCGCGACGTTTGGGATAGAAGTCGCGCCGTCCGGAGCAGGAGCCGCATCGGTTGCCACAATCGGCGCCGGGACGGGCGCAGGTGCAAGTGCTGGCGGTTCTGTTTGAGTTCCCGGATTCGCTGCGGGCCGCGCCACGGAACTGACTTCGGATTGTCCCACACGCAAGCCGTAGAGGTACGCCGAGCCCACGAGCGAGGCGCCCAAGATGCCGAATACGATCCAAAGAAAAAGCTTTCCCCCTGACAGCGTTCCGCCGGCTGGTTCTGATAAATAGACCTCGCCAGCGGGAGGAATAGCAAACAAGGGTTCCGCGATAGTTGCCGCTTGGCTCGGCAGGGAAGCGGGAGGCTCCTCCGTTTGCGGAGTTGCCGCCGGGGCTGGCGATGCAGCCGTTTCACGAGCGGGCACTGGCATCCGCGATGGATTGGTCCAATTGTTGAGGTGTTCGCGGGCGCCGCTGGAGAGGGAAGTAAATCTCAGCCCGCAAACCGTTCTCATTTCATTCGTCCAGACGACTTCTCCGGCGCCTTCGATTCGGCTATGGCCTCGCAACGACAATAAGAAACGGATGGTCTCGGCCGGCTGGACGGGGGCAACGGAATGAAAGGAAAGACCGCCGTCGGAGACGTCCAAAACGAGGCCGCCGTTTTCAGGACCCATACCGATGTAGGCGATCTCCACGAGTTTCGTTCGTGGAGATTGACGACGGTCCTGCATCGACACCGAGGATTCGCGCATTTGCACAGACAACTCTATTTCCGGCTGGGGAGCGGATCGTTTTAAATTTTATTGAGGCAGCGCGGATGCACCCGCTTCAAGGTCAGATCCAACCCGAACTGTCGTGTCCACTATCGTGCGGGAACCTTGACACGTCAAAGGCGAAAATAAACGATTTGCCCGAAAAGTATATTCGGGCGATTCGCCCGGCGCTTGAGCTCTTGCACGCGGGAAAGTACAACAGACAAGGCGCGATTGAATTTGAATATCGTTCTCGAAAATAGCCCCCGGCTATTTCGAGGCGTGATCCGCGATTTCGTTTTTAATGACCTTTCCACCCTTCATCACAAATTTGACCCGTTGAAGCTCGGTGATGTCGGCTATCGGGTCGCCTGAGACCGCGACCAGATCGGCATATTTTCCTTTTTCAATAGAGCCGATCTGGTCCTGCCATCCGAGCGCTTCGGCGTTAATGGTGGTCGCGGCCTGGATGGCCCTCGCCGGAGTCAAGCCGCCGTGCTTCACCAGCGCCACAAAATCAAGGGCCTGCGTTCCGTGCACGTAGGTTTCGCCGTCGGCTCCACTGCCCATCATGATTTTCATTCCCTTGGTGGCGGCCGCCATCTGAACAGCGTGCTCAAATATTGGGATGATCCGGTACTTCCCACCGGTATTCTTGGCGTCGTTATCGTCCAAGTACGGTTCGCTATAGCGCTGGAGGGTCGGGTCGTAGTAAAGCCCCTTGGCGACGATCATGTTGGCTTGCTCCTGATCCAAACCAAACGCGTGTTCGATCGTGTCGCATCCGGCGACAATGGCGTTCTTTTGCCCTTCGCCGCCGTAGACGTGGCAGCCAGCTTTCTTTCCGAGCTTGTGCGTCTCGTCGATCATCGCTTGCAATACCGGCAAAGGATAGGTCACTACGTATTGCGCCTCTCCCGTGGGGCTGAAGGAATACGCGCCTGCCGGGTACAGCTTGATCCAGTCGGCGCCGTGTGCGATCTGATCGCGCACGGCGGCGCGGCCTTCCTCCGCCGAGCGGACCACGGAGCTGGCCAGCGGGTTGTCGGGAGCAGCGGGGTTGGGCGGCGTGGCGCCCCAAACGATGCCGCGGGTGGAAACTTGATACCGGGGCCCGTCGAGGCGGCCTTCGTTAATGGCATTGCGTATGGCGACGTCGCCATACCCGTTGCCGTGCGAGGTCATATCGCGCGCCGCGGTGAATCCCGCCCGCAGGTTGGCCTGCACGTTCTGCACGGCGATGAGCATGTAGTCTTCCGTCGTCCCGTTGGGCTTGCGCGGATTAAACATGTGCGTGTGCCCATCGATCAATCCGGGCAACACCGTCGCCTGGCTGAGGTCGATCACCTGCGCTCCGGCTGGAATCTTGACTTGCGATTCCGGTCCGACCGCGGTGATACGCTCGCCGTTCAGAAGCACGACTTGACCGGACAGCATCTGGCCGGTCTTGCTGTCAAACATGTGGCCGGCTCGAACCGCGACGACGCGCGGAGCGGGCGGGCATTGCACGACGCCGCCGTCGGAGCCTACGCAAGGCGTCTTGCCTGCTCCTCGCCAGGGAGCCGCCGGAGCCTGACCCTGGGCGCAAAGCGCGGCCGAACTTAGCAAGATCCCGCAAACCGCTATAAGCAAAGATTTGAATCGCACCGCCTGACCTCCCCGTCAATTTGAGACCTGACCTGAACCTTCTCGCTCGGACTGCGCGCACACCGAGAACTCTGCAACAAGAAATTGCGGTATGAATCTTGAATGGGCACCCTTATACACCCGAGGCCCTTCCGATTGAACCGAATTGTTTGCAGCGGCGGGTACTGCGCTAGCTTCGACGTATCTCCCACAATCGAAATTGAGGTCACTGTTAGGGAGGTCCGACCTTTGGGTCGGCACGTTTTTGTAGCGCCCGCCTTCAGGCGGGCAATTCGGAGTCAAGCAGATGCCCGCCTGAAGGCGGGCGCTACATTTTCAAACTAGGACAAAACCCGCCAGAGGGCCGGTTTCCGAAAATTCCGCAATTAGGGTACTTTGCATATTTGGAAAAGGCGTCATTTCGAGGAGGGGGAAATCATGGGGAGGAAGCTTCTACGTGTAGGAATCGCACTTTTGGTAGTGGTCTCGCAGCTGCCTGCGCCGGTCGTTGCGCAGGATCAGAAAGGGAGCGATCAGACGCCACAGGGTAAGACTTCGGTTCAACCCGAAGCGCAGGCCGCGCCCTCGGGCGCTGCTCCGCCGCGAACGGTGGACTTGAAGCTGGACTATTCAGTGGGAAGGAAATGGTTTCCGGACCTCGGTGGACCCTACACGCCGATGAAAGGCGCCGAGCCGTCTCTCACAAATTCTCCCCGCATCGAGCAGTTGCTGCAAAACGGCAAGCTGACGCTGAGCCTGCAGGACGCCATCTCGCTCGCCCTCGAAAATAATCTGGCGATCGAAGTGGAACGCTACGCGCCATGGCTGGACGAGGTCAGCTTGCTGCGCGCCAAATCGGGGATTAACGGCCTGGTGCCATTTGATCCTACTTTGTCGGGCAATCTCAACCTCCTGGATTCGGTCACGCCGCTCAATAACCCGCTCTTCGCCGGAGTCATACCAACCGGGACTACAACTCCAACGAGCCAAACACCGCCCGCCTATGTCCAGCACATCGGCAACGTGAATCTTCAATACAACCAGTATTTTCCCACGGGGACTCAGTTTCAGGCGGGCATGACCAACAATCGCACCTCCTCCAACTTTGGATTTTTCAATTTGTACAATCCTTATTTGCAGTCGGCGCTGACCGTGACGATTACTCAGCCTCTTCTTCGGGGCTTCGGAACTCTGCCAAATACTCGTTTGATTATTGAAGCCAAGCGCACCATCAAGGTTGGCCTTGCGCAGCTGGAGCAGCAGGTAATTGCCACAACGACGCAAGTGTCGAACGACTATTGGGAGCTGGTGTACGCGCGCGAAAACGTAAAAGTGGAAGAAGCGGCTTTGGGAGTTTCGCAGCGGCTTTACGAAGAAAATGCGAGGCGGCTCGAAATCGGCACGCTGTCCTCGCTGGATGTGCTGACGGCGCAGTCGCAGCTTGCCTCCGACAAGCAGGCCCTGGTCCAGGCGCAATCCGTTCAATTGCAGGATGAAACGACGCTGCTCAACGACATCACCAGGAACCCGCTGGACGGGCCGCTGCTGCGCGCGGAAATTATTCCGGCCACGCCAATATCCACGCCGGACACGGGCGGGAACATCCAGATTGAAGAGGCCGTAAAAGAAGCGTGGCAGAAGCGGCCTGAACTCAAACAGGCGGCGTTGAACCTGGAAAACGCTGGGACCGACGTGAAGGCCACGAAGAATGAACTCCTGCCATCGGTCAATATTTTTGGAGAATACATCGCCAGCGGCCTCGGCGGAGTCCAGACCTCCACGACGACAACGCCGACAGGGGCATTTTTGCCCGGCCTGCCCGTGGTGAACTCCGCGGGCACTCCCCAAAACAACCTTTTTGAGTCCGCCGCGGTCACCACTTCGTCGCAAGTGGTCTTCCCTGGGGGCGCAGGGCAAGACCTCGGCCGCGTGTTCCGAGGCAACTATTCGACATTCGAGGGAGGGATCAATTTCACGTTGCCGATTCGCAATCGCGCGGCGCAGGCGGACAACGCCCAGGCGTTGCTCAATGAACGGCAGCAAAAAACGCAGTATCGGCAACAGCAAAACGCCATTTTCGTCAGCGTGCGCAATGCCCTAATTGCCCTGCAAGAGGATCGCGCCTCGGTTGCGGCCGCGGAAGAGGCGCGAAAACTGGCCGTTCAGACGTTTGAAGACGAGCAGGAGAAATACCGGCTGGGAGCGTCGACCAGCTACAACGTTGTGCTGCGTTCCCGCGACGTCACCACCGCCGAGGGCGTGGAGCTGCGCGATCGAATCAACCTGCTCGAAGATGAGCTGAAGTTCAATCAGGCGATGGGCCGCACGCTGGAGGTCAATCAAATCAGCGTGGGGGATGCTCTAAAGCACTAAAGGGTGCGCGTCCGGGTCGCCGAACAGTCCCGGAATGCCCGAAGCGAACCTGTTGCTGCGAGCAATAAATTGGTGAAATGCTCTGACTTGATGTGGATCGCACGAGGTCGCTGGGGAGAGTTGTTCATTCTTGAGTTAGCCTAAAAGCCTTCTTCGATCAGGTGTGCGACGCTGAGGCGCGAGACGGGGGATTTCTCGCGCGATTCCGCAAGCCGTTCGACATATTTTGCGAGGATGTCGCACTCGACGTTGACGGGATCGCCGACTTTCAGGGAAGACAAATTCGTGTGCTCGTAGGTGAACGGGATGATGGCGGTTTCGACGATGCCGTCGCGCCAGGCGGCGACCGTCAGGCTGATGCCGTCGAGCGCGATCGAGCCTTTCATCGCGATGTAACGCGCGAGATCACTGGGCACCTGGACGCCGAACCACCAGTTGGCGCCCTCGGCTTCGAGGCGCGCGACGCGGCCGACTCCGTCCACGTGGCCTTGCACGAAGTGGCCGCCGAGTTCTTTCATCGCGGTCAGCGGGCGCTCGAGATTGACGCGCGTGCCGGGCTTAATTTCGCCGAGGCTCGTGCGGCGCAGCGTCTCGCCGGAAAGATCGGCGGCGAAAGTTTCTTTCGAGATGTCGACCGCCGTCAGGCAACAGCCGTTCACCGCGATGCTGCCCGATTTTGCGAGGCCATCGAGGAGAGGTCCTGCGTGCACGCGGATGGTTGCCCCGATTTGATCGGGGCGCGTCTCGCCGGAATCAGGGCGTGCACCTACGTCGCACAGTTCAACCGATTCGATCGTGCCGACGTACTCAACGAGTCCGGTAAACATCGCGGAGATACCCCTCGATTGCGAAATCCGGTCCAAACTGCACCATGGTCACATTGGTCAGGACTTTGGCGCGCTGAAAAGCGTTTTGGGCGGTTCCGACGCCTGAAAAACCGGCAATCTTCGGCGCAAGGAACACACGCATCTTATCCACAATTCCGGCGGCCAGGGCGGCGGAATTCAAAATTGCGCCTGCTTCGAGCATGACACTGAGTATTTCGCGGCGGCCAAGTTCGGCGATCACTTTACGCAGATCGAGGAGAGGACCGCGGCCGGCGAGGGAAACCACTTCAACTCCCTCGCGGCGCAAGGCGCGCGCTTTCGGCGAGTCTTCCTTCGCGCGGGTGAAAATGAGGACGTCTCCATCCGCCGAGCGGACCAGCTTTGAACGCAACGGCAAGCGCAGCCGCGAGTCCAGCACAACGCGCAGCAGTTTTCTTCTGCGGGGCAGGCCGGTGCGGTCAGTGAGCAAAGGATCGTCGGCGAGGACGGTGCCGATGCCGGTGAGCAGCGCGTCAGAAGCGTGGCGCTCGCGCTGCACCTCGGCGAGTGATTCGGGGGACGAAATCCAGCGGTCTTTTTGCGAAATGCGTGCGCCCTTGCGCGCGCCCCCTTTCGCATGAGGAAGGACAAGCTGGCCATCAAGCGTGAGCGCGGACTTGAGCGTCACCAGAGGTTTGCGGGAAACGATCCAACGCGCGAAGGCTTCGTTCACGCGCCGCGCTTCGGGCTCCCGCAAGCCGGTACTGACTTCGATTCCCGCCGCGCGCAATTGTTGGAAGCCGCGGCCAGCCACCCCCGGGTTCGGGTCCGGCATCGCCGCCACAACGCGCGCGACGCCCGCCGCAATCAACGCTTGCGTGCACGGCCCGGTGCGGCCCGTGTGGCAGCAGGGCTCCAGGTTGATATAAAGCGTCGCGCCGCGCGCGGATTCGCCCGCTGCTTCGAGAGCAACGATTTCCGCGTGACGCACGCCGTCATACGTATGAAAACCTTCGCCCACGACGCGTCCGTCGCGCACAAGAACCGCGCCGACGAGCGGGTTGGGGCTTGTGAGAGCAATGCCGCGCGCCGCCAGCGTGAGCGCGCGGTCCATGACGACGGCGTCAGCGGCGACCGTGGCGGCGGTACTCGAAGATGGGGACGCGTTCATTCAATCAATCTGCTCGACGGCTTACGGTGGATTCGAGTAGCGCAGACTTCAGTCCGTGGATTTGTTCTCGTCGCAAGTATGTGCAAACCAAACCCCACAGACTGAAGTCTGCGTTACCTATTCAATCGAAAAGAGAAGAAACGAACGTCTGGGCGTCAAACGGCACCAGGTCTTCCATCGATTCGCCCGTGCCGACGTATTGCACGGGCAGGCCGAGCTCGCGCGTGATGGCCACGACGATGCCGCCCTTGGCCGTGCCGTCGAGCTTGGTCAGCACGATGCCGGTAACGCCGGCAGTGGCGGTGAATTCGCGCGCCTGGGAAAGTCCATTTTGTCCGGTCGTTGCATCCATCACGAGCAAGACCTCGTGCGGCGCGCCAGGAATTATTTTTGTGGCCGTGCGTTTCATTTTGTCGAGCTCGGCCATCAGGTTCAATTTTGTGTGCAAGCGTCCCGCGGTGTCCACGATGACGACGTCGGCGTTTCGCGCGCGCGCGGAAGAAAGCGCGTCATAGACGACCGCCGCGGGATCACCGCCGGATTTCGTCTTCACAATTTCCGAGCCGGTGCGCGCGGCCCACACGCCGAGTTGCTCGATGGCGGCGGCGCGAAACGTATCGCCCGCCGCGAGGACCACATTCTTGCCGCTCTGGCGCAGGCGGTGCGCGAGCTTGCCGATGGTCGTCGTTTTCCCCGTACCGTTCACGCCGACGACAAAAATGACGTGAGGACGCGACTCCTGCGCGGCCGCCGATGTTCCATTCGGCGACGGCACGGTACGCAGGGCATACAGCAGTTGGTTTTTCAGCTCCGCCTTAAGGTCAGCGGCGCTGCTGAGGGCTTGCCGCTCGAGTCTCTGCCGCACGGCCTCGAGAATCTGATGAGTCGTACGCGGTCCAAGATCGGCGGCGAGCAAAGCGTTCTCAAGCTTCGTGAGCAGGTCGGGATCGATTTTCTTTTCGCCCGAGATCAGGTCTTCAACCTTGGAGGTAATCTGCGTGCGAGTCTTGGAGATCGACTGTTTCAGCCGGTCGAGCAGGGACGCGCCCTCTTTGGGCTTCTTGCGTTCGTCGTCTTTGCCGAAGATCGAAAACATAAGCGTTTCGCGGCGATGCGCGGCGAAGACTGTATTCTAGCAGAAGAAAACCTTCTCACAGGCCGCGCCGGCGGCCGGGGAGGGGACAAGGTTCACTGGGGTGAGCCGCGAGTGTCGCCCATGCCAAATCTGAGCGAGAAATCAAAATTGCCATGTTTTTGTAGCGCACGCCTTCAGGCGGGCACTTTGGATTCAAGCAGATGCCCGCCTGAAGGCGGGCGCTACATGACCCAAAACCGAGTTCTCACGCAGACTCTGCCGGGGCCACACTCGGGGCTCGCCCAAACGAAATTCGCACGCAACGGGCGGTCTCTTCCGCTTGACGGGATCGCACGGCGCTCCTATGCTGCGTGCTCCGGCATGGCAAAGACGCACTATCCCGTTGACGCAGACCAGGTGATGCGCGAACTCTGCCGAGCCGACCGGCATTTGGCGCGGGTGATCCGCAAGGTCGGTTCCTTTCCGACGAAGAAGCAAAAACCGCAACCCCCTTTCGAGAGCCTGCTGCGGGCCATCGTCTATCAGCAACTTGCGGGCAAAGCCGCGGCAACAATTTTTGGACGGGTGAAAGCGCTGGGCTCGGACGGCAATTGCCCGGCTCCGCAGGAGATTCTTCGCGCCACCAAA
Organism: Terriglobia bacterium; assembly: GCA_041498955.1. GTDB lineage: Bacteria > Acidobacteriota > Terriglobia > Acidiferrales > UBA7541 > Palsa-360. The sequence goes on along the minus strand of JBGQJJ010000017.1, from coordinate 5,782 downwards.
GCGAAGTTGCGGCGCGCCGGGCTGTCGCGCCAGAAGATCGCGGCGGTGAAGGATCTCGCCAGGAAAACGATCGATGGGACGGTTCCACCGCTGGCCACGATTCGCCGGATGAGCGAGGAAGAAATTCTGGAGCGGCTGACGCAGGTGCGAGGGATCGGCGAGTGGTCCGTGCACATGTTCCTGATGTTTCAGCTAGGCCGGCCCGACGTGCTGCCGATTCACGACTACGGAATTCGCAAAGGTTTCCAGCGTGTCTACGGACTCGACGATACGCCGAAACCGCAAGCGATCCTCGAACACGGCGAGCGCTGGCGGCCCTACCGTTCCATTGCGAGTTGGTATTTGTGGCGCGCCGTCGATCAGAAAAACGAGAAGAAAGGCAAGAAGAAGGCGCAAAAGTAGGACAGGCTTCAGCCTGTCGCCTTTCCGCCGAGGAATGCAGGCAGAAAACCGACAGGCTGAAGCCTGTCCTACTCGCGACTATTCCACCGCCGCTGCGGCGCAACTGCCGGCTTTGTGATTCGGGCGTTCGCGGTCGATTCCGTCCAAGGCCGTCCATTGGGCGCGCGCGGCGCGGGAAATTCCCGCCAGGGCCTCCGCGGCGTGCCGGCCATCCTTTTCGACCAGTTCGGAAATAATTTTTCGCCACACGGCCGCGTGATGAATGTCCAGGTTTTCATGCAAAGTGAAATAGCCGCACGTGCGATCGTCGGCTCCGTAGTGTTGCTTTAGGCCGTTCCGTTTTTCCGCGGCGATCCTTGGCACCTGGGATTCGTAGGCAAACAGGGCGCCGAAGGCCGATGCCACCGGCGCTTCGATGGCCAGCGCGCGGAAGGTCTTCAGCAAATCGCTCACTTCGGGGATCGGCTTTTTTTCGTTGCGATTTGACTCGGCGCCGCCCATGCCTTCGGCAAATCGCAACCATAGGTCGGAATGAGCGATTCCGTCGCACTCCTCCTCATAAGCGTTGGCGAGGACGGCGCGGCGCATGGCGCCTTCCGGCAAACGCGAATGCAAAGAAGTTAGATACGCAGGAAACTGAGAAACCTGATGAAAATATTGCTCGGCGTAAAATTTCAAATCATCCCTGGTCAGTTCGCCCGCGGACCACGCCTGATAGAACGGGTGCTTTAGTAAATCGTATTTGGCGATTTCCTGTTCGGCCCTTTGCCAGAATGCGGAAATTTCCATCTTGTTCCCCTCCCCTTGGGATTACGAAATCTAAAGTCAGAATGATATCGCGTACAAAGGCAAAACCGGAAGGCAAGAAGCTGCCCGCCCAAAAAACGGGTGGCCGCTACAAAATCAACTGCCACCGACAGGAAACGGCGTTGTCGACGGCATGTTTTCGTCCAAATTTTGCGTCGCCACCGGAAATGATTTCAGGTCCTACTGCTATTTCTGGCGCGCCGTGAGGAATAAGGCGGCGAGGCCGGAGAAGAGCACGGCGCTCTCCAGCCACACCGAATACTGGTGCAGGCGATCGAATGCGGCTCGGAGTGGATTTCCGGCCGGAGTCGCCGCGACCGAACCCATCTGCAGGCGAAGCGCGTCCATGCGCGCAATGACGCCGTATTGCGAGAGCACGGTGCAGACGACCATCACAAATACAAGCAAGGCGGCGGGACGCGCGAGCGCTCCGACGGATTTTTCCAGCGCCGCGGTGGCGATCAAATACAAGCAGCCGGCCGCGATCCCCAGAATATGCAGCCGCGTGAGGGTGTATCCGACAAGCGCTCCGGCCAGGTCCGTGGTCGGCAACACGGAAAATGCGCCTTGCGTAACCACGAAACTGAAGAACAGGATGCTGCCCAGCCAGCAGCCTAAAGAAAAAAACTGAAGAAATCGCAGTGTCGCCGCCACTTTGGGTTCCTTTGCTCGCGCGTCGAACGGATCGCGCGGCCCCGAGGCAGACACGCATTCGATTTTCCCGCGCGGCTCAGAGTATCACAGCGCCACCGGTGTGCGTCCTTCCGACCACTCTTCCAAAACTTTTTGAGCACAGCTTGGCAGGCAAACGCTAAGATAATCGAGGAATTGATGGCAACATGGATGTGCGTGGGTAGTGGTGGGCGATCAAGGACTTGAACCTTGGACCTCTCCCGTGTGAGGGGAGCGCTCTAACCACTGAGCTAATCGCCCACAAGGCACGCATCGTTTGTAGCAGAAGCGATAGGGATTTTCAACCCGATGACCACGGCGACGGCAAACCAGATTGCGCAGTTACAGGCCTCGATTGCACGCGTGATTCGCGGCAAGGACGAGGTGATCCGCCTGTCTCTTGTGGCCCTGCTGGCCAAAGGCCATTTGCTGATTGAGGACGTCCCCGGAGTGGGCAAGACGACCCTCGCGCAAGCGCTCGCGAATTCCTTCCACTGTTCCTTCCAGCGGATTCAGTTCACCTCGGACTTGCTTCCCTCGGACGTGGTGGGCACGAGCATATTCAACCAGATCGAGCAGCGGTTTGATTTCAAGCCCGGCCCGATTTTTGCCAACATCATCCTGGCCGACGAAATCAACCGCACCACGCCGAAAACGCAATCGGCGCTGCTGGAAGCCATGAACGAAGCGCAAGTGACCGTGGACAACCATACCTACAAGCTCCCGCAACCGTTCATGGTGCTGGCCACGCAGAACCCCGTCGAACACCACGGAACCTATCCGCTTCCGGAATCGCAGCTGGACCGGTTCATACTGCGCATCGGCATGGGATATCCGTCACGCGACTTCGAGCGCGAGATCATGCAGCAGCATGCCAGCGGACGCAACGCGGCAGCCGAAGTCACCCCCGTGATGGAAGCGGAGGAAGTCGAAGTGATGCAGCGCGCCGTCGAGAAAGTGCGCGTGGACGACAGCCTGCGGAACTACGCCCTCGACATCGTCGAACGAACGCGAAATTCCGAGCAGCTCACGCTTGGCGTGAGCCCGCGCGGTTTGCTGATGCTGCAGCGCGCGGCGCAGGCGCGGGCGTTCCTCGAAGCGCGCGACTACTGCACGCCGGACGATTTCAAGCAGCTCACCCTGCCGGTCTTCGCGCACCGCGTGGTGGTCAATACGCGCTACGCGGCAACGCAGAAAAAATCGACGCAGGCCGAAATGGTTCTTCGCGAGATCATGGAATCCACTCCCGTCCCCCTCTAATGAATCCCGAATTTGTCGAACGCCGCGTTGGCCCGCCGCTTTTACGCAAAGCGGTGGGAATTTCGCGCGCGGCCCAGTGGAAACGGTTGCGGCAGACTCTGGACAATCCCAGCTGGCGCAGCTTTGGCATCGCCATGGGCGCTCTGGCGATGGCGCTATTCCTGGCGCTGTATTCCGGCGCGGCGGCCGAACAAGGCCATCTGATGATCGCGGGATTGTCGGCGCTGTCGGCCCTGGTGCTTGCAGGTTGGGTCGCGCTCACCGTGGTGCCGGCGCTGGCGCGGCGCACGCCGCTGGGCTGGCTCTCCTATCAGATCGATTACAAAGTGACGCGCGAGGGCGTGGTGTACATCGGCGGGATCTTGGTGGTCACGCTCGCCGCTCTCAACACGGGAAACAATTTATTGTTCATGGTTCTGGCCTGCTTGCTCGCCGGAATGCTGATTTCGGGGCTGCTTTCGCGGGTCGTGCTCGGCGGCGTCGAGGTGCGGTTCGAGCTCCCTGAACACATTTTCGCCCAGCGCACGACTCTGGCCATCGCGGAACTCTACAATGCGAAGCCGATGACACCGTCCTTTTCCATTTCGCTCGTGAGCGAGGACGCCTCCAAGGCCAAACAAAATGCGCCCGCCAATCCCGCGCACCGGATCCTGGACCGCCCGGTCTATTTTCCCTATATTCCTCATCGGCAATCGGCGCGGCAAAACGTCGAGCTGACGTTTCCGCGGCGCGGAGTTTACCGTCAGGACGCGCTGGGACTGCGCACCAGATTTCCATTTGGGTTCCTGCAAAAAACTCGGCGGCTAGACTCCCCGATGGAAGTGGTGGTGTACCCCCGGATTCAGCCCACGGAAGAGTTTTACGAGATACTTCCGCTGGTGAGCGGCGAACTGGAAAGTTATCAGCGCGGGAGAGGGAATGATCTCTACGCGATCCGCGACTACCAATTCAACGACAGCGCGCGCCACGTCGACTGGAAAGCTTCCGCCAGAACCGGCGCCCTGCAGGTGAAGGAATATGCGCGGGAAGACGAGCGGCGCGTGATGCTGGTCTTCGATCCCTACATCGGCCCGCAAGGGACGGACGGCCAATCCGCGGAGAAGTTCGAGCGCGCCGTAACGCTTTGCGCCGGACTGGCCTGGCACTTTTATGAAATCAATTCCGTGATCGAGTTTCGTTCCGCGGGTTTCGGCACGCCGCGCATGGGCGCCGGTGAAATTATCTACGACATTCTGCGTTACCTGGCGAGCGTTACGCCGCTGAAACCGCAGCCGGGAAAAAGCTTCCTGGATACGCTGGGCGATTCGCCGGAGATTTTCAAAATCGTCCTGACCAGCCATCCGCGCGGCTCGATTCCCTCGCATATTTGGAACACTGCGTATTTCATATTTGTTTCGTCGCTCTAAGGCTAATTTCTCACGACGATCCTCATCAGTGAAATTCAGGCCATTGACCCAGCGAAGAACGCAGGCTTTTCGTAGCGCCGGCGTCTCGCCGGCAATCATTCAAGTTGTGGGGATTAGAAAAATTGCCGGCGAGACGCCGGCGCTACAACTCATCGCACGCTCCGAACTCGCTGCCCGGATTTCCGTTCGGTCCGGCAATGTGCGAAAATCGCGCCGGTGAGCCTTCTGAAAATTCCCGCGGCGGAAATACCAAAATTCCGGCGGCGCCTGCTTTCCTGGTTTGCCGAAAGCAAGCGCGACCTTCCCTGGCGCCGCACTCGGGACCCTTACCGCATCTGGCTGTCGGAAATCATGTTGCAACAGACTCGCGTCGCCGCCGTGGTTCCCTACTACGAACGATTCCTCGAAAAATTTCCGAATCTGCGGGCGCTGGCGCGCGCCAGAACCGATCGCGTGCTGGCGAACTGGGCGGGGCTTGGTTATTACAGCCGCGCGAGAAATTTGCAACGCGCTGCAAAGGAAATTGTCTCGCGCCATGCAGGCAATTTTCCGCGCGAATACGAAGCGGCGCTGGCGCTTCCGGGCATCGGACGCTACACGGCGGCGGCGGTTTTGAGCATTGCCTATGGCGCGCCGCGCGCGGTGCTGGACGGAAACGTCGCCCGCGTGCTCGCGCGGATCGGCGCATTGCACGGCGATTTGCGCGCGCCTGCCCTGTGGCGGAAACTCGAGGCCACGGCGCAGGATTTGCTTGCTCGAAACGCTTCCGGCGACTGGAACCAGGCCATGATGGAGCTGGGCGCGACCGTGTGCACGCCGAAATCGCCGCGGTGCGGAGAGTGCCCGGTCGAAAAATGGTGCCGTGGCCGCAAACTCGGCATCGCGGAAAAGCTGCCGTCCGCGCGCAAGAAACGCGCCACGGTCGAGGTAACCCTGGCGGCGGCCGTGTTGCTCGATCCCCGCGGGCGCACCTTGCTCGTGCGGCAACTGGAAGGCGATGGGGCGCTGTTCTCGCGCCTGTGGCAGTTCCCAGCCCTGGAAACCTCGGGAACGGATGCATTGCCGGCCCTCGCCGGGCACTTGCATGAAAAATTTGGCGTGGCGATGAAGGGCGGGCTTATGCCGCTTGCAACCGCTCGCCACGCGGTGACCTTCCGCAATATTCGCTTGGAACCGTATCTGATTCGCGTGGCGCGTTTGCCGCGCATCACCGGGGCGCGCATCGTTGTCCTCAC
>JBGQJJ010000016.1:0-18396 GCA_041498955.1 Terriglobia bacterium | reverse complement strand
GATTCCAAACACGATGAACACTTGAACGAGCTGTACGAATTTTTGCGGATTCCAAGCGTCAGCGCGCAATCCGAGCACAAGCCGGACATCGAGCGCGCCGCGAAATGGGTCGCCGAAAAGTTGCGCGCCGCGGGCCTCGACAACGTGGAAATCCTGCCCACGAAGATGCATCCGCTGGTGTACGGCGAATCGCTGCGCGCGCCCGGCAAGCCGACCATCCTGTTCTACGGCCATTATGATGTGCAGCCGGCCGAGCCGCTGAACTTGTGGACCTCGCCGGCATTTGAACCCACCATTCGCGACGGGAATTTGTATGCCCGCGGCTCCGCCGACGATAAGGGGCAAGTCCACATCCACCTTCGCGCGCTCGACGCCATCATGAAAACGGCGGGCAAGCTGCCCATTAATCTAAAAGTGATGATCGAAGGAGAAGAAGAAGTCGGCAGCGTGAGCCTGTGGGAATTCGTGAGCGCGAACAAAGCGCGGCTCAAGGCGGACGCGCTGGTGGTCTCGGACACTGGGATGCTCGCCCGCGGCGTGCCGTCGATCACGTATGCGCTGCGCGGGCTGAATTACTACCAGATCGAAATTACCGGGCCGGCGCAAGACCTGCACTCGGGGATCTTCGGCGGCGCGGTGCCGAACCCGATCACCATCCTGTGCGAACTCTTTGCCAAATTGCACGATAAGAATTCCCGCGTGGCGATTCCCGGCTTCTACGACGACGTCGCCAAACTATCCAAGGCCGAGCGCAAGGCTCTCAATTCGCTGCCGTGGAAGGCGACCGATTTCCGCAAGACGGTTGGCGCGCCAGGGCTCAGCGGCGAAAAAGGATTTTCGATCATCGAGCAATTGGGGGCGCGTCCGACGCTGGAGTTGAACGGAATCTGGGGCGGCTACACGGGCGAAGGCTCGAAAACGGTCATCGCGTCCAAGGCGTACGCGAAATTTTCGACGCGCCTCGTGCCCAATCAGAATGCGGAAAAGATCACGCGCCTCGTCGAACGGCACATCCGCAAGCTGCTGCCGAAAACGGTGAAGTTCAAGCTCGATGTGCACAGCCAGGGCAAAGCGTGGGCCGCGCCGTACACGCACCCGTTCTTTGAAGTCGCGCACAAAGCATTGGAGAAGGGATTCGGCAAGCGCGCCGTTTTCATCCGCGAAGGCGGATCGATTCCGTTCGTCACGCAAATGTATGACACGTTCAAAGTGCCGTGCATCCTGCTCGGTTTTGGATTGCCGGACGAAAACGCGCACGCGCCCGATGAGCACATCGCGCTCGAAAACTATTTCGGCGGGATCAAGGCCGTGGCGCATTTCTACGAAGGATTGGGCAGCTTGTGATGCTCTCGGTCAATGCCCTGTGCGCGCCGGCGGAGACTGCCATCCCATGAACTGGGAAAGAAGCCGGGTATTTAGAACGCTGCAGGTGAGCCCGGCTAAAAAATGAGCGCAGAACCCATGCCGCCCGGCCCCCGGGGCTCCTGGCTGTTCGGCGCGACCAATTTCCTGCGAGACCAACCCCTTGACTTACTCACGAACTGGGCGCGGCGGTACGGCGACGTCGTGAGTTGGCGGACTTTCCACGTCAGAATCTACCTGCTCAATCATCCCGACGATATCGAGACCGTGCTGGTCAGCCGGAGCCGCAGTTTCGGCAAGGGTCGCTTGCTGCGAGCAAACCGGGCGCTATTTGGAAACGGTTTGCTGACCAGCGAAGGCGAGTACTGGCTTCGCCAACGGCGCTTGACCCAGCCCGCATTCCACCGCGAGCGAGTGGCGGCCTGCGGCGGAACCATGGTCGCGCGGGCGGTGGAAATGTTGAACCAGTGGCGTGACGGCGAAGTGCGCGACATTCACCACGACATGATGCGGGTCACCCTCGCGATCGCCGCCGAAGCCCTGTTCGGCGCCAGCGTCGAGCAGGAAGCCGACCGGGTTGCCGCGGCGCTCGACACTCTGATGGACATGAACGCGTCCTCACGCCGCCTTTTTTCTCTGCTGCGACGCCTGCCAACCGCGGCAAACCGCCGTTTTTCACGCGCCATCAGCGAACTGGACAGCATCATCTACGGGATCATCGCCAAGCGCCGCGCTGCCGGTGCGAATGGAATTGGGATCGGGGACGATCTTCTTTCGATCCTCCTCAACGCGCAGGATGAGGACGGCAGCCGCATGTCCGACCGCCAATTGCGCGACGAATCCTTGACTCTGCTGCTGGCCTCTCACGAAACCACTGCCGTGGCGCTGTCCTGGACGGCCTATCTGCTGTCACAGCATCCTGCTGTCGAAGAACTTCTGCACGCGGAGCTCGACGCCGTGCTAGGCGGCCGCCCGCCGACAGTCGAAGCCCTGCCTCGATTGCGGTACACCGACCAGATCGTCAGAGAGTCGCTTCGCCTGTATCCGCCCGTCTGGAGAATGGGACGGATTGCCAAGGAAGATGTCGCAATTCGCGGCTACCGCATCCCGAAGGGCGCGAGCGTCCTGGTGAGCCAGTGGGTTGTGCACCGCGACGCGCGTTATTTCACCGACCCTGAGCGTTTCGATCCCGGCCGGTGGACCGAAGATCTGGCGCGCAGCCTCCCGCGCTTCGCCTATTTTCCGTTTGGCGGCGGGCCGCGGATATGCATCGGCAACAGCTTTGCCCTGCAGGAACTGGCGCTCCTGCTGGCAGTCCTCGCACAGCGTTTCCGCCTGCGTCTGGCGAGCCCCGAGCCAATTCTGCCGGCTCCTTCGATTACGCTCAGGCCGAAGGACGGCATGCGGCTGATCGTTTCCCGCCGAAGCTAATGCTTTTCCAGATGTCGTGTTTTCCATCCCGGCTGGAAATCAAATATCAGTGGAAGGGCCGATGCAGAAGAAGGAGAGATGCCGGTCCGGCAAGTAACAAGCTGTCAAAGCGGTCTAGTACGCCGCCGTGCCCGGGCAGAATTCCACCGAAGTCTTTTACTCCGAACGCGCGTTTCACCCAGGACGCAAGCAGATCCCCAGACAGCCCGGCAGCCGCAATCCAGCCGCAAACTGCCAGACTCTGAACGACGTTCAAACCTGCCAGCGGGCGCAACGAGACCGCCATGGCAGCGGCAAGAATCAACCCACCCAGGGCGCCCTCGACCGTCTTGCCCGGACTGATCTTGTGCAGGAGGGCGTGTCTTCCCAACAAGTTGCCCGCAACCTGGCTGAATCCATCGAATGTGGCGACGACCAAGTATACGAATACAACTACCTCCTTCGTGGAACGCGTAACGAAGAGCAGAAGCCCCAGAGCCAGCAAAAGGTAACCGGCTCCGATCCCAGTCCGAAGAATCAATCGATCCCCGCGATTTGAAAAGAGCACGCGACACAATTCGTATGCGCCGATGAGTAGAATGAACAGAATCAACGCCGCCAGGACCGTTGGTCCCCCGAAAGCGCTTAGCAAGAAAACCGCAACAACGCAGAAATAGGTGACGAACTTCACCCAGCGATCGTGCTGGATTTGAGGCTTCACTTTTCTGCCCGCCCAATACAGTCCCGCGCCTCCAATCAGAAAGGCGAGCAGGCAGAGAATTAAAACCTTGCCGATCATGCAGGGAGGCCCCTATGCACGCACGCGAGCGCTGTGGCCATCACCCGAATGCGAACCAGAACAATATCCGGAAAAATCTCGCCGTCGATCATGATTTCCCGCGGCTCCGGAAGGCGCAATTCCACGCTTCTGGCCCGGCTCAAGTGACTCCGGCGGAACAAACTCGATCCGAGCAGTGCGGACACATTGTGAACACTTTGTCCCAGAAACCCGGCATCCAGTTCCAGCAAATCAAGAAATCCATCGCGGCAGCTGGCGTCCGGGAAAACAACAAAATTGGCGACGTGACGCGTATTGTTGGCGATAAGAAACTTGAGGTGTGTAGTCTCCCTGCTCCCATTTTCCCGCGAGATTTCAATTTCGAAGGGAGCCGGCCGGACGAACGTAGTCGAGGCCGCATAACTAAATTTCCCCAGATGGCGTGGAAACCCTCGAGCGGCCCGGGTGATGGCAACCGGGTATCCGATCGCTACGGTGCTGGCGGACAGGTTCCGCGCTTCCAGTCCGCGGGAATCCCTGATGGTCACTTCCATCAAGTCTATGTGCAGCGGATCCGCTTGGCCGATTTCGTCGAGGCTGGGAACCTTCCCGAAAAGACCCAAGTCTCGCGCCAGCGAATTGCCACGGCCCGCGGGAAAGATGGCTACGCGCTGCCGCTCCCGGTCCAGGCCCTTGAGAATTTCAAAGAGAGTTCCGTCGCCTCCAACGGCGGCGACGCCGGTGTACCCGGCGGCTGCCTTCGCAATCTCTGCCGCATGTCCGGGATACTCGGTAAACACGGTCTTCTCTACCAGGCCATTCAAGTGGCGCAAGAGGTTCGGAAGACGCGCTCGCGCGCCACTCCCGCCTGAATGTGGATTCACGATGGCAAGCCAGCCGCTCATTTGGAAGCGATCCTTCGCTCGGCAAGCACCCAATAGAGTCCGCGCACGTCCGAACGCCACTCAGGCAGCACGCCAAGCAACACGAATTCCTCGAGGGAGGCCACGATCGTCAGGGCAATCATGATGTGGAACAACCATCCTCGATAGCCCCATAGAAATAGGGACATGACAAAGATCCCCTGCGAGTAGGCGGCAATTCGATTTACGATGGTGTGAAAACTGGAAATCTTTCCGTACCTCAAGAGGGCTGCCAGAATCTCAACGGCAAACAAGCAGACAACGATCGACAATTCCCAGAAGTGCGCCGCAAGGAACGCTCTCTGAAACACAAACAACGCGGCAATCGCAATGAATGCGACCAGGATGTCGGCCGTGGAATCGAGCTTCGCCCCGAACTGGGATCGGAGATGAAACACTCGTGCGATTAAGCCGTCCAGTATGTCGCTCAACAGGCATGCCAGGAGAAGCCACTTGAACAATTCCTCGCGGCTCCAGATTACTGCGGCCAGCAGGATCGGGGTTGCGAGGAGCCTGGCCAGGGATATCGCATTGGGAGTGTTTTCCCAGAGAAGCCTGCGGGTGGGATGTACGGCCCCTTGTGTCATGGGAATTTAGTGAAATATTCGGTGCGACAGCGAAACGCGAAATCTTGTTGATGGAACCTCCGCCCGATGCAAAGGCCGGCGGGTTCGATGCGCCATCTTAGGCGCTCGAACTGGCTAAAGCAACGCGAGATGTGACGGTTTCCCAACTGTTACATTGGTGCGGAGGAGAGCAGAATTCCGGACCAAGTCGGAGGGATATTCATCTCAGCAAGGAGAGCGAGGGCCCGCTTCGCCAGCAATTGACGGAGCAAATCGTTTTCTCGATTGCTAGCGGAAAACTTCGTGCCGGCCAACAACCGCCGAGTGTACGGTTCAATATCACCTTGTTGCGCCGGATTGTCTTCACTACCTCGCCAGCACATTGTCACTATCGAAGACCCAACCAAAGGCCATTCCCGAAGTGCCGGCTTAGCGCACCTATTCCCTAGATTGTGGAGAGCGAAGCCTGCCGCCCGCGCGCAAGTTCTTCCAGCGAGGCGTTCACGGTGATGATAATTCCCAGCGCGTCGGAGACGGCTTCGAGTTTCGCGCCAGGCACGACGACGTAGAGTTCGTCCCCGCCAAGGCTGGTGTACACGCGATTCCCGACGCAGCCGAGTGTCGAAACGGTTCCGTTGGCCAGCGCAGCGGGAAGCGCCATGCACGACGGCCGGCCGAGCAACGGCATCGTGCTGGTGGCGCCGGCGTGGATGGAGGCTTCGTTGAGCAGCATCGCCGCCGAAGCCTTGCACGCAATCAGCACGACGCTGGGCGCCACAGGCGCATCCCCGAGCGGCGCGAAGACAATCGCAGCAGGCTCTTTGGAAAGGCGCGGGATGCCGGGAACTTCTTCCGGCCGCACGTAGCCGAGATTGAACATCATGCCCAGCATCGTCTCGGTTTCCTGAACGCGATGGGGCGGGAGCATAATGCTGTGCGTGTACGCTCCCACGGCGCAATTGAAGTGATCGGCGGGAACGGTGTAGAACGTTTGGCCTGCGGCGGCCAGCCGCCAGAAGCTGCAGCCCGCGGGTTCGGTGCCGGAAAACTTGGGAACGCCCGAAGGCTCCGCGTCAAGAAACGTGACAGCCACAGGGCGCGGGCTGAGCGCTAACCGCTCCGCGAATAGCTTTTCGAGTTCTTTCCAGTCCGGCATATGCGCTCCTCGAAAAAGGGGAACCGGAAGAATACCACACTCGCGTTCCCAGGGGTATTCCGCTGGAAGCCGCGTCAAATCGGGGTTTTTATATGTTTTTTCTTGCGTTGGGCGAGCTTCGCCCGTATAGTGCTCGCCGTGCGTGGCTCGTACGCTTTGCAGCGTGCCGTCGCGTCCGCAGTCTCAATTCTGAGGAGGAGAAAGAAACTAGATGGCAAAACCACTGAGCAAGTCCAAGATTGTCGCGCACGTTGCCGAAAAAGTGGGCACGTCCAAGAAGGTCGCCGGGCAGTTCTTTGAAGAGCTGTTCAAGCTGGCGGTCAAGGAAGCCAAGGGCGGCGCGGGCAAGTTCGTCATTCCGAACATCGGACGCGTCGTGAAGGCGCACCGCAAGGCGCGCATGGGCCGCAATCCGCAGACGGGCGAAGCGATCAAGATCAAGGCGAAAACCGTTGTTCGTCTTCGCGCCGCCAAAGCCCTCAAGGACGCGGTTCTCGGTTCCTAGGCGATTCGCAAACCAGACTTTTTGAAGCAACCTGCGGGCTGGGTGTATCGCCGTGGTTCCGAATCCGCTTAGGCGGTTGGCCGGGACGTGGCATCTCCTGCTCATTCACCCAGCACCCCATTCAAACTTCGCGGTGATTCACTCACCGCTCTTCCGCCCCGGGCCCGGCCCTCCGGGGCTTTGTTTTTTGCATTGTGTAGCGCAGGCTTGAAGCCTGTGGAAAAAGCGTAGGCCCTTTTTCCGCAGCCTCTGAAGCCTGCGCTACAAGTTCCCCCGGCATCGTATAATCCCTGTCGAGGATTCCTCCATCACACGTTCTCCCACATCGATCAAGCAGATGGCGGCGCTTGGGTCCATCGGCTCCGCGATTGTCCTCGTGAGTCTCAAGGTGTTTTTGGCCGCCGCCACCGGCAGCCTGGGCGTGCTTTCCGAGGCGCTGCATTCGGGGTTGGACTTGATCGCGGCGATTTTGACCTGGCTTTCGGTGCGCGTGTCGGACAAGCCCGCGGATTCCGGGCACACGTACGGCCATGGGAAATTTGAGAATTTCTCCGCGTTCGTCGAAACGGGACTGCTTCTCGCGACTTCGGTGTACATCATCGTGGAGGCGTTTGTGCGCCTCCTGTTCAAGCAGGTGCATTTGCAGCCGAGCGCGCTGGCCATGGTGATTCTCGGCATTGCGATGGGCATCGATGTGGTCCGCTCGCGGGCGCTGTCCCGCGTGGCGCGGGAATATCCGAGCGAAGCGCTCGAAGCCGACGCGCTTCATTTCTCGACCGATGTCTGGAGCACGTTTGTCGTCATTCTGGGCATGGGGACAGTCTGGATCGGCCAGCATTGGGGCGTCGCCTGGCTTCAAAATGCCGACCCGATCGCCGCACTCGTTGTCGCGGCCATCGTGATCTGGGTGGGTTCGCGGCTGGGGAAACGCACGGTCGACGCGCTCCTGGACTCCGCGCCCGCCGGTTTGCAGGAGCGCGTCACGAAAGAAGTACAAGGACTCGAAGGCGTGCTTTCCACCGAGCGCGTGCGCGTGCGACGCGCTGGAAACAAGCACTTCGTAGACGTGACGATCAGCGTTCCGCGCTCCACCAGTTTCGAGCAGGTGCATGCCATTTCCGACGCCGTCGAGCGCCGCGTCGGCGAAATTGTTCCCGCGGACGTGATGGTGCACATGGAGCCGCGTGCCGCCGCGGGAGAACATTTGTTTGACGCCATCCGCGTCATCGCCGCGCGCCTCGGCCTTGCGGTGCATGAAATTTCCGCCGACCAGCTGGAGGGACGCCTGTTTATCGAGATGCACCTGGAAGTCGACGAACACTCGAGCCTGCGGGAAGCGCATCGCCGCGCGACCGAGCTCGAGGAGGAAATCCGCAAACTTCCCGGCGTGGCCGCATCATCGAATCGCTCCGATGCAAAAGTGAATATCCACATCGAGCCGCTCGGCACGCACATCGCTTCCGTGGATGGCCAGCGCGGCGAGATGACCGGCCTCGGCCGCGCCATCGAAAAGTACATCAACACGCTGCCTCACGAATTTCACGAGCTGGTCGACTGCCACGAAGTTCACGTCCGCCAGGTCGAGCACAAAATCCTGGTGTCCTGCCACTGCGCCATGGATGGAAGCCTGCCCATCACCCAAATCCACGACGTCACCGGCGAACTGGAAATCCGCGTAAAGGAAAAATTCCCGCAGATCGCCCGCGTCACGATTCATCCTGAGCCAGTTGAGGAACGTTGATTTTCGTAGCACAGCCACTCTTGGCTGTGTGGGTCTTGCGATCGCGAATGAGAGAGAGCGTTACGAGTACAAAACCGCACAGCCAAGAGTGGCTGTGCTACTCAATAGCGCAATCTAAAACCCAGGCGCGCCGGAAGCGGAGGCGCGAGCTTCGGCTGACGCCGCAGAGGGCTGCACGCCGAAGCGGAGGCGTTCGATCCAGCCTTGCGCGACGGACATCACTCCGGTGTAGAGGAAACCCCAGACGAAGAGGAACAGAAACGGCGCGGTGGCGTAATTTTCATTTTGGATGGAATACACAATTGTCGAAATGAAGTACAGGCCCAGCGCGATTTCCAGATACGGCATCCAGCCGGCGCGATTGCGATAGCCTTTTTTCTTCCAGGTGCCGGCCTGGCCTTCAATCTTGAATTTGGGAGTACGTACAAATGCCGATTTTATGCCGAGGAGCGCTTCGATGACGGCCTTGGCGTTGCGCACGGACAGGCCGATGCCGACGGCCATCACGAACGGCATGTAGAGGATCGAGCGCTTCCACGTCTTCGGATACAGGACGCGCTGCGACGTCAGGTAGAAGCCGGAAATCGAGCAGCTCGACGCGATGAAGAGCGGCAAGTCGATGAACAGCATCTGGAACCAGCCCTGGTAGAAGCGCACGATCATCGCGGGCAGGAGCAAAGTCGAGAGAATCACCATGAAGGGATAGCTGATGTTGGCGGTGAGGTGGAAGACGGCTTCCGCCTTGATATTCGAGGGCTCGTCCGAGCGCAGCACGCGCGGCAGAATTTTTATGGCCGTCTGCATCAGGCCCTTGGCCCAGCGCGCCTGCTGCGCCTTGAACGCGTTCATTTCCACGGGCAGCTCGGAAGCGCATTCGACGTCCGGCAGGTAGAGAAATTTCCAGCCGAGGAGCTGCGCGCGGTAGGAAAGATCGGTGTCCTCGGTGAGCGTGTCGTGCTGCCAGCCGCCGGCTTCGTCAATCGCGCGCCGGCGCCACACGCCCGCCGTGCCGTTGAAGTTGAAGAAGCTGCCGCTGCGCGAGCGCGCGCCGTGCTCCATGACGAAGTGGCCGTCGAGCAGGATCGTCTCAATTTCAGTCAGCGTGGAGTAGTGGCGGTTCAAGTAGGTCCAGCGTCCCTGCACCATGCCGATTTTGGGATCGGTGAAGTACGGCAGCGTGCGGCGCAGAAAATCCGGTGAGGGCAGGAAATCGGCGTCAAAGATGGCGACGAATTCGCCCGTCGCGGATTTGAGGCCCTCTGCCAGCGCGCCGGCCTTGTAGCCGGTGCGATCGGTGCGATGCAAGTAGTGGATCGGCAAACCGAGCGCCTGGTAACGCTCAACGCAGGCGCGCGCGACTTGCCGCGTATCGTCGGTGGAATCGTCGAGCACCTGAATGTCGAGCAGCTCGCGCGGATAGTCGAAGCGCGCGACCGCGTCCACCAGGCGCTCGATCACGTAGCGCTCGTTGTAGATGGGAAGCTGTATGGTAACCTTGGGCCACTCGGCGACCGCAGGCGGCGGACCGGGGACGTTGCGCTGATTCTTGAAATACGCATACACCAGGTAATAGCGGTGTAGCCCGTACGCGGCGAGGATTACCAGCACGACGAAGTACGGGATCATGATGCCCAGGTCAAACGCGTTGAGCTGGTAAAGGCCGCGGAAGGGATTCCGGCTCGGGTCGGTGAGCTTGGTCCAATAATTCGAGAACGGGCTTTGCGCCGCCACTGCAAGCAAACGGATGGTATGTTGCGCGAAAATCAAAACGGACATCCCCCCTTGCAAAAAATCAATCCGCGAAAAACAAAACCGCGAGCGTGCAAACGTTGAGCGCTTCGCTCCGACGACCGGGTGCGGGCTCTACTTGGAGCCCGCCAAAAATAAGTCCGCAGATCCTGATCGCGCTCGTCGCCATCGTGGCGCTCGAAGCGGTCTTTGCCGCGATGGCGCGTCTCGGGGATCTTTCCATTCACATCCCCGAATTCATGGCCCTGGCGCTCGGCGGCGGCGTCCTGTACTTCATCGCCCTGTACGCCCTTGAGCACACGCGAGACAACCGGGCCGTGCTGTGGCTCGTCTTCGTCGGCGCGCTGGCCTTTCGTCTGACTCTGTTTCCGCAGCCGCCGTCGCTCTCTACCGATCTGCATCGCTACCGCTGGGACGGCCACGTCCAGAACGAGGGCTGGAATCCCTATGCGATAGCGCCCACGGACACGCGGCTTGCGCCGCTGCGCGATCCGGGCTGGTACGTCATGCCTGTGCCGGAAATTCCCACGATGTACCCGCCGCTCGCTCAGCTGGTGTTTCGCGCGACGTGGCGCTTCTTGCCAGACCCGGTTGGTTTCAAGCTGCCGTTTCTGCTCGCCGATCTTGGCGTCGCGGCGCTGCTCGCCGGGTGGATCCGTTCGACTGGGGGACGGAACTACCAGGTAGCCATTTACGCCTGGAATCCGCTCGTAGTGGTCGAATTCGCCTCAAGCGGCCACAACGACGCTCTTGCCATCGCCGGTGTCGTCGCTACGCTCATGATTATAAGGCGCGCTCCGGCAATGTCAACGCTTACGCTTACCGCCGGAGCGCTGGCCAAAGCGTTCCCCGCAGTGCTGCTGCCGCTGGCGCTTTGTCGCGCGGGCTGGCCTCGTAAGTTGCGCGGGTGGCTTGCGGCCGGCGGATGCGTCTCTTTGGCTGCGGTGTGCATATGGCCATATCGGCATGGCTGGCGCGAATTTCTCGGCATGCTCAAGTATTACCAATTTATCTTTCGAAACTACCATTCCAGCATTTATCCGGTCTTGCTTTGGCTTACCGGCTCGCATGAAATTGCCGCCGGAGTTGGCGAAGGCGTTGTAATTGGTTTGGCAATTTGGCTCGCAGTGCGCCGCGCGGACCCGACTCGCGCCGCGTTTTTGCTGATCGGCACGGTCCTGCTCTTCGCGCCGAACGGTTATCCGTGGTACTTCACCTGGATCGTGCCGCTGTTGTGTTTCTATCCGAGCCCGGCGTGGTTGCTGCTCACGATCCTGGAATTTCTCTCGTACAAAATTTTCCTCAACTACCGCGCGTTGGGCGTGTGGCACTTCGATCCGTTCTTTCAGTGGCTCTGCTACGCGCCGTTTTACGCGCTGCTAGGGTGGGAGATCTTTCGGAACGAGGCGAAAACAGAAGGTATTACAGCAACGTGACGAATTCTTCGGTTGTCATCCCTGCTTGGCGAAGGATGGACCGGAGTGTCCCGCGATCAAGCGTTTTATGATCGGGGACCACAACTTGTGCAAACGGTTGGTCACGCCGAAGGATGATGTGGCTTCCATTCTGACGCTTGAATTGAAATCCTTTTCTCAAAAGTGCGGCGACGCACTGGCGCCCTGAAATCTGCGGCAGGCTTGTCATACAGCCATGACAATGGTTTCAAACCGCTCTTCGGGAACCGGGAGCCCATCTTCCTCAAGGGCTGCGATGTAACCTTCAATTGCCTCGCGGATGTTGGATACAGCTTTGGCCTTGTCTTCTCCCTGGCTTACGCAACCTGGAAGGCTGGGGCACTCCACCACCCAATAGCCGTCTTCACCGGGATAGAGGATGATCTGTCGCATGCTTCCTCCGCTGAACGTCTCCCTATTGATTTTACACTAAAGGTTGATCGAAAGCGTGACGTCGGGACGCGGGCCGGGTGGTGGGGGCATCTTCGAGCGATCCACTGGGCGATACAAAGTGTCGCGCTCGACGGGGACGCGACCGGCTTCGCGGATCAGGCGTTCGAGTTCGACGCGAGGGGTGAACTCGGCGGTCTTGGCGCCGGCGTCGTGGTAGATCTTTTCTTCGACGACGGTGCCGTCGAGGTCGTCCGCGCCGAAGCGCAGCGCGATTTGCGCGATGGCCGGCGTGAGCATCACCCAATAGGCTTTGATGTGATCGAAGTTGTCGAGCAG
The DNA here is from genome assembly GCA_041498955.1 of Terriglobia bacterium. GTDB lineage: Bacteria > Acidobacteriota > Terriglobia > Acidiferrales > UBA7541 > Palsa-360. Next base: position 6,023 of record JBGQJJ010000016.1, on the reverse strand, counting down.
CAGGCGCGAGATCGCGATCGATTTCAAATCGTGGTAGCCGGTGGGCGGCGGCAGGTGCGCGAGGCCTGTGTTGGCCGGATGAAACGCCAGCGGAATGAACGCCGAGAAGCCGTGCGTCTCATCCTGCAATTCGCGCAAGAGCAGCATGTGCTCGACGCGTTCCTCTTCGGATTCCACGTGGCCGTAGAGCATCGTGGCGTTCGAGCGCAGGCCGATTTCGTGTGCCGTGCGGGCGATGTTGAGCCACTGCCGGCCGCTGACTTTGTGATCGCAGATGATTTTTCGCACCCGCGGGTTGAAAATTTCCGCGCCGCCGCCCGGCAGCGAGTCCACGCCCGCTTCCTTGAGCGCGACCAGCGTGTCGCGAATCGAGAGCTTCGAGATGCGCGAGAAATAACCTACCTCGACCATGGTGAACGCCTTGAGGTGCACGGACGGGCAGCGCTTTTTCAGGCCGCGCATCAGGTCGAGAAAATATTCAAACGGCAAATCCGGGTGCAGGCCGCCGACCATGTGGAATTCCGTCGCGCCTTCGCGCATGCCCTGCTCGGCGCGCTGATAAATCTCCTCGAGCGCGAACGTGTAGGCGCCGGGGGCGTTCGGGTCGCGGCCAAAGGCGCACAGTTTGCAGTGCGCGACGCACACATTCGTGGGATTGATGTGGCGATTCACATTGAAGAAGCACGTGTTGCCGTGCCGCTTCTCGCGCACGTAATTGGCGAGCCAGCCTGTGGCGAGCAAGTCTGGCGAACGGTACAGGGTAAGGCCATCTTCGGCGGTCAGGCGCTCGCCGGCGAGCACCTTTTCGGCGATGGGTCTCAGGCGGTCGTCGTTGATGAGTAGTTCGGACATGATTTCAAGTAGCACAGCCACTCTTGGCTGTGCGATTTTGTAAGTCGAACAGGCGGGCTGCCGACCCAACTAAGATCGCAAACCCCGCACAGCCAAGAGTGGCTGTGCTACTTAAGCGCCACTGCCGCGCCCCAGAACAGCAGGAACAAGAGACTAATATAACCGTTCACGGTAAAAAACGCAGCATTCATCCGGCTCAAGTCGTTGGCGGAAACGAGCGAGTGCTCGTAGGCGAGGAGCGCAGCGACCACCACGATTCCCGCCCACGCCGGCCAGGGCAAATGAAAACTCCACGCCAGCCAAGCAAGGAGCGCGATCATCACGATGTGCATGGCGCGAGCAATTGTCAGCGCCCTTGCCACGCCGAAACGTTTTGGCACGGAAAAAAGATTCACCGACTTGTCGTACTCGAGGTCCTGGCACGCATAGAGCACGTCGAAGCCGCCGACCCACAGCGTCACCGCCGCGCAGAGAATCAACATGCGCGCGTCGAGCGAGCCGGCGATGGCGATCCACGCCGCCGCCGGCGACATCCCAAGGCAGAACCCCAGCACCAAGTGCGACCACGACGTGAATCGCTTGGTGTAGGAATACAAAAACAGGACGCCGAGCGCGACGGGAGAGAGTTTCCATGCCAGAGGATTCAACTGCCACGCCGCGATCACCAGCACAGCCGCAGATGCGGCGGCGAATGTCCACGCGAAGCTCACGGTCAGCGCGCCAGTGGCGAGGGCGCGCGTGCGGGTGCGTGGATTCTCGCGGTCGTAGCGCAAGTCGATAATCCGGTTCATCGTCATCGCCGCGGAACGCGCTCCTACCATCGCGACGATGATCCATATGATTTGCCGCCACGAAGGCAGGCCCGCCGGAGCTCCTGCAATCGGCGCATAGCGCGCGGCGAGCAGGGCTCCCGTCAGCGCAAACGGCAGCGCGAACACGGAGTGCTCGAACTTGATCATCTCGAGAATCGTGCGAAATCTGTTCATTTAGTTCGAGTCCACAAGCCCTTTCACGTAGTCTCGAAAATAAGCACCATGAAATTTGAAATCGACTTGATCCCTTCCAACGACTCGGGCGAATGTTTCCTCAGTCGTTTCATCTGGATTCACAACAATTACTTTCAGGGTTTCCCCTTCACCCTTCCGTATATCTTCTATCCTGTTTCGCAGTGCTCTGCGAATTACAACCCGAGCAAACTGGTCTTCTTTTGGGAGCGAATAGCCAAGTATCGTAACTTCAGATGCATTTCGAAGTGCCCAATAAGTTGAAATCCAAGTCCGTTCAAGCGCAGCATGGCTCGACAAGTTCTTATTGGATATCGGTGGGACAATCAGCGGTGTGTCAGTTATCAAATCTTGCGCAAGCAGAAAATTGATGTTGTCTAGAACGAATACGTCCTCATGCAGTTTTCTCGCCCCTGAGTGTCGGAGCTGCTTTAGGTCATTCTTTGTAAACCAGTTTATCGAGCCGTGAGGTTTCAAAAGTGTTGTGAAGTCAGAGGGACTCTTGGGGTCATAGAAGTTGTGGGGTTTCATGTCAGGCCATATTTCTAACAGAGCAGCTTCAACCGTGGTGTCCCAATTGAAAGTGATCACAACGCCTTTATTCGTGACGCATTTTCTTAGAAAATTCTTTAACTCCTCGGAATAGGACTGATCCGGATTTCTTCTATTCTTGTTTTGGCATTCAAATACATAATTTGCGATGGCCCGTAAGACAATTTGCTCCACATTCTTGAGTTTCGGTTCGGTCCACCATGAGCTCCCAACGAATGGGTCCTTATTAAATACTTTCGCCATCTCCAAGAGGTTAAGAAATTCTTCTATATTTGGATAATTCCGATCAGTCACACTGAAATGTGGGTAAAAATATTCGAGTAGCCGATGGATTTCGTCAGCTTTCGCATGGTCAACTTCATTCAATCTCATCATGGCCATTCGCAGAATGTCCTTCGCAACTGGTATCCCATAAGATGCCGAGACACCTGCGCCTAATATGAACACTCTAGGACCCGCATGTTTCAAACGCTTCGATTTGTCAGGCGATCGCATTGGCAGGACCGAACGGTGACTATACTTCGCGGGCTTTGCCTTTCGCTTGGCCTTCCCACCGGTACATCTCGTCCTGCGGCAATCCCATTTGCGCGAGCACGCGATAGACGTATTGCCTGACAAGATCGTCGATCGTCTTCGGCTGATGGTAGAACGAAGGAATCGCCGGCATAATCACGGCGCCCGCCTGCTGCGCGCGCAACATATTTTCAAGATGAATCCGGCTGAATGGAGTGTCGCGGACGCAAAGCACCAGCCGCCGGCCTTCCTTGAGGCAAACGTCCGCGGCGCGCGCGATCAAATCGTCGCTCGTCCCCGCGGCGATCGTCGCCAGTGTCCCCATCGAGCAAGGAATCACCACCATCGCATCCACCGAATAGCTGCCCGAGGCAATTGACGCGCCCACGTCTTTGTTCGGGAGCACTTCCGTTTTCGCCGCGCGGCCGCCGATGAGCAGAGCCGGCAGTTTCTTCGCGTCGGTCGTGGCAATGCTCAATTCGTGCGCCAGCAGTCGCGCACCCGTGTCGGTGACGACGAGGTGAATTCGCGCCACGCGTGCATCGGCTTCGAGCATCCGCAGCGCCGCCTGCGCCAGCACCGCCCCTGAAGCTCCGGTGACACCAACAACAATCGTCTTGTGTTCCGCCTGGTTCATGGTTTGCGCGGGAAGATTCAGTCTAGACAGCGGCTCGCTCGAAAGTCAAGAAAGGGGCAGGGGGCCGATTTGACTGGTAGGACAGCCACTCTTGGCTGTCCCGCACAATTTCACCCGGGCACGCGAGGACAGCCAAGAGTGGCTGTCCTACAGGAATTCTAACCGCGACCGAATTGGCCCATGACTAAGAAATCTGCAGCAACACTTTCATCACGCCGGGTCGCTGCGCGTAGCGAATCGCTTTGGCCGAGTCCCTCAATGGGAAGACGCGTGAAATCAAGGGCCGCGGGTCCACGCGTGCTGAGCGCAGAAGTGCAAGCGCGGCCGGAAAAGGACCGCAGCGCGAGCCAATGACGGTCAGCTCCTTCACGACGATCGGCCATGTTTCGACGTCGGCGGCGCCGTGAAATGTGGACTTTAGGACGAGTGTTCCACGTGGAACAGTGATTTGCTGGGCGAGCGCGAGTCCCGAGGGTGAGCCACTGGCCTCGACGGCCAATGTGAAGGCATTCGAACGGCGCGCGACTGGCGATGCGACCTTGACGGTCGCGATGTCCGCGCGGCGCGCCAGGCGCAGTTTCCCTTCGTGCTTGCCGATCATCACGACGCGCAAGCCCGCCGCGCGCAGCACGTGGGCGATCAACTGCGCGAGCTTGCCGTCGCCGATCACGGCCGCATCGCGGTGCGCGCGAATGTTTACCTGTTCGAGGATTTCGCACGCCGCGGCGAGCGGCTCGGTGAAGACGGCTGCCTCATCGGGAATGCCCGCGGGCACGCGGTGTAAGTTCACAATGGGCAGCGCGAGGTATTCGGCGAACGCGCCGTCGTGGCCAATAATTCCCAGCACGCGCCGCCGCGCGCAGTGCGTCGGAATTCCCCGGCGGCAATAGCTGCATGGCTTACGGAACCCCAGGGCAGCGCACGCCAAATTGATTTCGCCGACGACGCGGCGCCCGACCCAGCCACGATCCTTCGCGCTTGCGACGCGGACGACATCGCCCACAAATTCGTGGCCGAGCGTGCCGTGAAAATTGTGATAGCCGCGCAGAATTTCGATGTCGGTGTTGCAGATTCCCGCCAGCCGAACGCGCACGAGGGCCCAGCCCGGCCTCAGTCGGGGCAGCGGCTTTTGAACGACCGCAATGCGATTCCGGCGTTTTTCGGCGGCAAGCATTCATCCTACATTTGAGCATACGCAGAAGCGTCGAGCAACAAAGCCTAAGCGGTGGGCATTGCTGTAGCCCGCCTCTTCAGAGGCGGGGGTTTTCCGCCGCCCCGCGTACCCTGCCCCGCAGTCCTCGCATGTCCCGTACATCTTGCCGCCGCTGACGACAAACCCCGCCTCTGAAGAGGCGGGCTACAGCAAATCGTCTCCGAAATGTATTAGAATGCACGAATCGTGACACGACTTCGACGTATTGAAAATCGTGACCGCTTCTTTTTTGTTACTACCAATCTTGCGTGCAACACCCGCCCGTTGAAGCCGACTGAATGCGACCTGATTTTGAATACGCTTTCGGTACAGAGGAAGCTGGGTGAATTTTTCCTCTTTGGATATGCTGTGATGCCAACACACGTGCACCTGCTCTTGTACCCGCACAACAAAGATCTCGTTCGCATTATGCGAAATTTCAAGAGCAAAACGGGGTACGAGATTTCACGTGCACGATGTGGGCATGGACCGTTTTGGCAGGAACGATATTTCGATACCATCATCCGGCGCGTACGGAATTTCTGGGAAAAACTCGAATACATTCACCGCAATCCGGTGGAAGCAGGATTGGTCGAGAAGAAGGAGGATTGGCCGTGGTCGAGCTACCGACATTACGCCAAGAAAGATACCGTACCGATCCCCGTCGATCCCGTCGGCTTTCCGTCCGACGGAGATGAATTTTTGTGGCCAGCACCCTGGCGGTGAAAGAAATTGCTGTAGCCCGGGTCTTCAGACCCGGGGATTTTCGACATCGGCGGCAAAATGTATACGACATGCGAGAAATGAAGGGCGGGGTGCGCGGGGCTGCTGAAAACCCCCGCCTCTGAAGAGGCGGGCTACAGCAGCATTTGAGGCCCGCGCGCGGCTGCGGAAATCCGTTTGCCGGGCAAAAGACAAACGGGGCGCGAAAGGCGGCGCCCCGTTTTCATTGGTAGATGGCTCGATATCCCGTCTAGCTGCAGCCGGAAGTGCCGCCGCAATTTTCGCATTTGTAGCAGGCGCCGTTGGGCGTCATGAGCATGCCGCACTCGGAACAGGTGGGTGCGCCGTCAAACATGGGGCGTGTTCCTACGCTTGCCGGCGACGGATCGTCATCGGCGGTTGCGACAATGGCGGGAGGCACGGCGGGCGTGGCGGTCACGGTCGCCACAGGCAATGCGGTGTCGCCGTTGTGTGTTAGATAGTCGGGAGAAATGAAACGTCCGCCGAGCCACCGTGCGATGTAATCGAGCACGGACTTGGCGTACGGAAT
>JBGQJJ010000015.1:0-18561 GCA_041498955.1 Terriglobia bacterium | reverse complement strand
GCGGCGCGCCTGGTGAGGAAGGCGCCAAGCCCGCGCAGATCGAGGCCGTCTTCATGCCGCGCGAAGGACGCCAGACGATTTGCATTTCGACGCAGGCGGGATGCGCCGTAGATTGCCATTTTTGTCTCACCGCGCAGTTGGGTCTGATCCGCAATCTCACGGCGGGCGAAATAGTGGGGCAAGTCTTGGTCGCGCTCGAGGAAAATCGCGCGCAGCTCGCGCCGCAGACGAATGTCGTTCTGATGGGCCAGGGCGAGCCCCTGCTCAATTATGATGCGACGATGGCCGCCGTGCGCATTCTGCTCGATCCCAAGGGAGTCGCGCTTGCGCCGCGGCATGTCACGCTTTCGACCAGCGGCATCGTTCCCGGCATCGAGCGTCTCGGACGGGAGAAGATCCGGCCGAGTCTGGCCATTTCGCTGAACGCCTCGAGCGACGAGCAGCGCAACGCGCTCATGCCCATCAACCGCAAGTATCCGCTGGATGTGCTGCTCGACGCCTGCCGGAGATATCCGCTGCGCCCGCGGGAATATTTCACGTTTGAATATGTGCTGCTCGGCGGCGTGAACGATACGCCCGAGGACGCGCGTCGCGTCGTGCGCCTCATCGCTCATATTCGCGCCAAAGTAAACCTGATTCCCTGGAATCCCGGAAATTTGCCGTATCGCGCGCCGGCCGCAGAGAGCATCGAGGAGTTTCAGCGCATCCTCGTCGACAAGGGAGTGCCAACGTTCGTGCGCTACTCGCGCGGGCAGGATGTCTTCGCCGCCTGCGGCCAGCTTGCGCTCATGGAAACGCCGAGCCCGTTTGTGGCGCTGCAGTAGAACACGCTTCAGCCTGTTGGTTTTGATTTTTCTTTCTTGGCAGGAAAACCAAACAGGCTGAAGCCTGTTCTACTTAATCCCAATCACCGCCATCAGCCGCCCTGTCTTCGCGCCTTCGCGGCGATAGCTGAACAGCAGATCCGTGCGGCACGCGGTGCACAGGTCGCTCACGCCGATTTGTTTTTCCGGCACGCCGGCATCGATCAATTGCCAGCGGCTCGAGGCGCGCAGATCGAGCAGCACGCGCGGCGGCGGAGGCACGTGCCCCGGCGGCATCATCGTCAGCCATGGCAGCCAGAGCGGCTCCTCGCCATGCGCCAATTGCTCGAACGGGCCGTCGAACCAATCCGCGGCGGGAGGAAATTGTGCTGCGAACGCTTGCGCGACTTCGGGGCCGACTTCGTAGCAGCAGCGTCCGATCGCCGGCCCGAGCGCGGCGGCCACATCGCGCGGGCGCGTACCGAATTCCATGCGCATCTGGCCAAGGGTTTTCACGGCGATGCGCGCGAGCGTGCCACGCCAACCGGCGTGAATCGCCGCCACCACGTGCTTCCGCGTGTCCGCTAGGAGAATGGGCACGCAGTCGGCAGTCTGCACCCCCAGCAGCAGACCTGGCGTGGACGTAATGAGCGCATCCGCTTTCGGAGCCTCGTCGCAGGGCGCGGCGGCAATGTGAATCACGTCGGAGTGAAATTGGCGCAGCGTGACGAGCGGCATTTCGGGAACGTCAAGCGCCGCCGCGAATTTTTCGCGATTCGCCGCGACGCGTTCGCGCTCATCCCACTCCGTGAAGCCCAGGTTCAGCGCAGGTTTTCCTTCCAGAACGCTCGCGCCGCCGGGCCGCGTGCTGAACCCGTGCGCGAGCCAGCGCAGATTTCCGAGCGCGCATGACTCCACCACCTGCAAACCGCGCGCGCGGCGAATCGCCCAGCCGGGGTTGCCGCCGCGCGGCGACGCGCCATCTCCGCGCCTTGCGGGACCGCGTCCTGATGATCGAGTTTTAATCGCTCGCGCCATTTTTGTTTTGTGTCCTACTCACCACTTTAGCGTAACGCGTCCGCTTCTGTCTGCCTCTCGCGGACACGGTATAATTTAGACATTGTAGTGGCACAGGCTTCAGCCTGTGGGTTTGTTACTTGCAAGGACGAACCCCCACAGGCTGAAGCCCGTGCCACTGGCTTCGCCGCGCGGGGAGTGCAACAAGGAGTACAAAGAATGATCGTTGGGTTGGGCGTGGACATCACCGAAGTCGATCGCATGGAAGCGGCCATCGCCCGCCGCGGCCGCGCATTTCTCGAGCGCCTGTTCACGCCATCAGAAATCGCCTACTGCGAAAAGCATCGCAACCGCGCCGAACGCTTCGCCGGCCGTTTTGCAGCCAAGGAAGCCGCGATGAAAGCCCTCGGCACCGGCTGGGCTCGCGGCGTGCGCTGGATCGATATCGAAGTCGTCCGCGAACCGAGCGGCAAACCCACGCTAAAATTGTCAGGAGCGACGCGCGCGATCGCCGACAGCCTCGGCGTGAAAAACATCGCCGTGACGATCACGCATGATGGCAACACCGCCCTCGCGCAAGTCATCTTCGAATCGTAATTTGCCACGGAGGCACGGAGTCAAAGTAGCGCAGGCTTCAGCCAGTGGGGTTTATTACCTGCAAGCACGAAACCCCACAGGCTGAAGCCTGCGCTACTGGAGCTGCCAGGGCACATTGGTTTTGCATTAGACGAATGTATGGAGGTGGCGCAAGCGTCTTGCGATAAATCTGGATTTATTCTATGCAGTGCTGCCTGTGAGATGGCCGCCCGTTATGCCGGTGATTCGCATGTCCAGAAACTGATTGGCTGGACTCTTTCCGGGCACGCGTACGTCAAGGTAATTACTCGACAACGCGCGGGCCCACGGCCCAGCAGCGTCCCTGCCGCTGCGGTTCAACGTGAGGACACGCATCGGGCGTCCCATTTGCGCCATTTGAAACGCGGCCTTCTTCTTATCGCCGAGCGCGCGCAATTCGCGTGCGCGGCGCGCGATCACCTGCCCTGGAACTTGATTGCGCAACTCCGCCGCCGTTGTTCCCGGACGCGAAGAAAACGAAAATACGTGCAGGTACGTGAGCGGCAGCCGCTCGATGAGCGAGAGCGTTGCTTGATGGTCTTCCTCGGCCTCGCCGGGGAATCCAGCGATCACGTCCGCGCCGATGGCCGCGTCGGGTAGCCACTCGCGCGCCAGTTCCGCGCGCCGCGCGTAATGCTCGGCGCGATACCAGCGATGCATCGCCGCCAAAATACGGTCGGAGCCGGATTGCAACGGCATGTGGAAATGCCGCGCCATCCGCTCGCTCGCCGCGAAAATTGCGATCAGGTCTTCCGTGACGTCCATCGGTTCGACGGAACTGACGCGCAAACGCTCGACGGGCGTTTCGTCCAGGATGCGCCGCAGCAATTCGCCGAGTTCGGCGCGCGGCGCGAGGTCGCGCCCGTAATTGCCCAGATCGATCCCGCTGAGCACCACTTCCCGCGCGCCGCCCTCGCACAACTTGCGGATTTCCTCGATCACGCTGCCAGGCGTAAGGCTCCGGCTGCGCCCGCGCACCTGCGGAATCACGCAGTAGGCGCAGCGCTTGTTGCACCCGTCCTGAATTTTCAGCACTGGCCGCGTGTGACCCGCCTCGCCGCCCTCCACGGGCGCAACGAGGAGTTCGCGCTGCTCCCGTATGTCGCCAGTTAAAATTCTAGCCGGGCCACGTCCGAGCGAGGGCGCATCGCCCGCGATCATCGAAAGAGGCACGAATCCCTGGCGCGCGGCGGGAGAAGAATCGGGCGCCATTTCCCGCCCCATCTCTTCAATGATGCGCGGAATCTCCGGCTTGTGCGAATTTCCGACGACCCAGGAAACTCCCTCAAGCGCTGCAAGTTCTTCCGGCGCGCGTTGCGCGTAGCAGCCCGTAACGATGACGCGTGCCGCAGGATTTTTCCGGTGAATCGTGTGAATGGATTGGCGCGCCTGCAGGTCCGCCGCGGCCGTTACCGTGCACGTATTGACCACGACGATGTCGGCGGAATTCCGATCCGCGGAAACGGCGTAGCCGCGCTCGACCAGTTGCCGCTCGATCGCCGCCGCGTCGGCCTGAGTCGCCCGGCACCCGAATTGTTCGATGAAAAAGGTTGCCATTGTGATGTGGCACGCGCTTCAGCCTGTGGGGGTTTAATCCTTGCAAGGACCAAAATCCACAGGCTGAAGCCTGTGCCACTTGAACCTCCGCCCACAGCGCAGCGAGGATTATAGCAGGTGAAGATTTTGCAAGTGGCCCCAACCCTTCGCCGCCCGGGTATTTCACCAGTCACGAGTCACTATTTACCAGTCACCCGCACAGGGGTTGTTCACGTTTCTTCGTTCAGGTATCTTCACTGGAAGCAGAGTGAATATGGTCGACATTCATTGTCACATTCTTCCCGGCCTGGACGATGGCGCGGACACGCTCGAAACCTCCATTCAAATGGCGGAAATGGCTATTGCGGACGGCGTCACGCATGTGGTCGGGACGCCGCACGCGAATTCGCACTACAAATTCGATCCTGAAATCATCCGCCAGCGCCGCGACGAACTCCAGGCAGCCGTCGGCGACCGCTTGAAACTGGCGACGGGATGCGATTTTCATTTAAGCTTCGAGAACCTGCAGGATCTCGAGAAAAATCCGCAGAAGTACACCATCAACCAGAAGAGCTACCTGCTCGTGGAATTCGCGGACTTTTCCATCCCGCCGTCCATGGACGACACCATGCACCGCTTGCACCTCATCGGATTGTCGCCCATCATCACGCATCCCGAGCGGAACGCGATGTTGCGCACCAAGCCCGAGCGGATGTATCGCTGGCTGCACCAAGGCAGTTACGTGCAGATCACCGCGCAATCCATTCTCGGGCGTTTCGGAAGCGCCGCGCAGCAACGCGCCGAGCAATGGCTGGACGAGGACCGCGTCCACTTCGTCGCCAGCGACGCGCACAACGTGAAGGGCCGCCCGCTGCAGCTTCGCGCCGCATTCGACGCCGTCGCCGAACGCCGCGGCGAAGAAGTCGCGAACGCGCTGTTCCGCGACAATCCCCTCGCCGCATTTGAGGGCCGCAGCCTGCCCTACGAGCCCGAGCAAGCCGACCCCAACGCCAAGCCGATCCCATACCGCAAGCGCAAGCGCTTCATTTTTTTCTGAGGGGTTGGGTAGCACACGCTTCAGCCTGTGGATTTTTCGCGCGCAGTAGGACAACCCCCACAGGCTGAAGCGTGTGCTACTCCTTCGATTCCCTTGCAGCCAGCTCCGGATGCCGTCCCAATAGCCATTCCGCTAACGTGTGGTCCAGCTCGGGCAGATGTCCCGTGAAGAAGTGATCCCCGCCGGCAACGATCGCCAACTGCGTGTTTTCCTGGATGTGCGGAGGAAACCGCTCGACCATCGCGCGCAGCTCATCCGGCGGACCGAACCGGTCGAATTCCCCGGAAACCAAAAGCTTCGGCTTATTGCAGCTGTTGAGGTAGGCAAAGCTGCGGCTGTCCAGATCGCCGACCGGCAGCCCTAGGCCCACCAGCTCCGTCACGCGGGGATCGCCGCACCCGGCGCGCAAACCGACCCAGGAACCAAAACTGAAGCCCGCGAGGAGCTGCGGCACGCCGGGAAATTCCTGCGCGAGAAAATCAAGCACGGCTCGAACGTCTTCTTCCTCCCCGACTCCTTTGTCGTGCGTTCCTTCGCTCAAGCCCACTCCGCGAAAGTTGAACCGCGCGACGGGCAGCCCAAAGCGATGAATCGTTTTGGCGGTCTGGTAGACCACCTTGTTGTGCATCGTCCCGCCAAACAGGGGATGCGGGTGGCAGACGACAGCGGCCAGCGGCGGCGGCGCGCCTTCTCCCTGCGCCGATGTGGACCACAGGATCGTTTCGATGCGGCCTGCGGGGCCGGATAGCTGCAACGTCCGATGAGGTTGCGTGGGCATGCGGGGACCTATGTAACCACAGAGCGGCGCCGCCGAACAAATCGCCCCTGGCGCCCGGCGGAGGAAAAACTTTTTCCTCTGCGCCGCGCGTTTCCCGTTGCGATTTTTATTCCGCAATGCTACGGTGTGCTGGCTGAACCTGGAATGCCCTCTTCCGGGGGAGTAATGCAACAATCGACAGAACGCCGGGCATCGCGGCGATTTACGATGACGCTGCCGTTAACGGTTCGTTCCTCCGAGCCGGGCGGCGGGGAACGGCAAGGACAAACGCGGGACGTCAGTTTCCGCGGCCTCTACTTTTTGATCGAAGCGGACTTCGCGCCGGGATCGTCCATCGAATTCATCCTCACCTTGCCCCGCGAAATCACCATGGCCGGCGACGTCCACATTCGGTGCTTCGCTGAAATCGTGCGCGTCGAACCTCACAACGGCAGGCGCGGCGTGGCCGCACGCATCGACCGTTACGAGTTTCTGCCCTCGGCCGCTTGATTGTCCGAAAAACCCGCCTGACGAATTCCACCGCCGTTTTTCCCTTTTGGCATGAAGCGTATCGGTAGAAACCCGGGAACGCCAATCTCCCGATTGGCGCATTGCCCACCGCCAATCGGGAGATTGGCATTCCCGGGAGAGGCTTTCTTTCGTTTGGCGCTGGTTTCGCAGTAGAATTGTTCGCGAAGCCTACGATCAGGAGGAACGATGGAACCCTACGACGTCAAATCGGCGCTCGATGAACTCAAGGAAGACGCGGTGTTGCCTCACCCTGTGCGCCTGCGCGACATGATCCTGAGAACGCAGCATGATGCCCCCGAGGCGATCGAAATGAACCGCGAATTTCAGAACTACCTTTCCCACTACGGCGAGACGCAAAAGGTTGCGCTCGAAATTCTGGAAAGGCTGGCGGCAGGCGAGGCCAAGAAAGCGTAGGCCGCAAAAATCACACCCTGCGCGAATTCACGCCACGCTGAAGAACCGCATGGGTGCGAACACGGAGTCGTTCCAGCTCGCCTGAAATCATGCCCCGAGAAACCATTCTGATCGATGCCGACGACACGCTCTGGGAAAACAACGTTTACTTCGAGCAGACCATCGAGGAATTTCTCACCCTGCTCGAACCCTTCGGCTATCCGCGCGAATACGCACGCCACATCCTGAACGAAACCGAGCGCCGCAACATCCGGCAGCACGGCTACGGCGTCCGCAGCTTCGGCCGCTCGCTCGAGGAAACGTACATGAAGCTCGCGGGGCACCAGGCCGAGCGCTCGACCGTGGAAAATATCCACCACCGCGTCCAGGAACTCGAGCGCACGCCTCCCAATATCATGGACGGCGTCCTTGAAACGCTCGCCTATCTCGCCGGGCGGCACCGGCTGATCCTCTTCACCAAGGGCGAGGCGGCCGAGCAAGCCGCCAAAGTCGAGCGGTCGGGCCTGCAGATTCATTTCGACGCGATCGAAATCGTCCCCGAAAAAGACGCGGCCACGTACCGCGCGCTGGTGAACCGGCACCACGTCGTGAAATCGCACGGATGGATGGTGGGCAACAGCCCTCGCAGCGATATCAATCCCGCACTCGAGGCGGGGCTGAACGCCGTATTCATCCCTCATCCCGCCACCTGGGCGCTCGAACACGAAGAAGTGCGCAGCGGAGCCGGCCGCCTCCTCATCCTGACGAACTTCCGCGCCCTGCGCGATCACTTTTAATTCGGACTTCCCGCCAGAGAGTTTGAGGAAAAAGTCAATTCACGAGAGGTTTCAGTAGCACAGCCACTCCTGGCTGTGCGGGGTTTGCGATTGCCGCTAGATTGGCAGCCTGCACTTGCGACTTACAAAACCGCACAGCCAGGAGTGGCTGTGCTACACGATCTTCAAAAAGCAGGGCCGCGGGAACGAAACGGAATGTGCACGACGGCTTCGAGATCGACGGGCTCGCCGTGTTTCTCCGCGGGGCGGAATTTCCACTGCGCCAGCGCTTCCATCGCGTTCGCATCCAGGTGCGGATCGACGCTATGAACGAGCTGGATGCTGTCCACGCTGCCGTCCTTGCGGATGATGGCGTAGAGCACCACGTCCCCATCCACGTGCGAGGTGCGCAGCTCCGGCGGATATTTTGGATCCACTTTTCGCAGGGGGACGGGGCCTGCCAAGTCCGCTGTTCCAGGATTCATGTGACTTCCGGGCGCCGTCTCATTCAGCTCGGCAAAGTTCAAGACCCAGCTTCCGGACGCGCTCGTCAAATTCGGCATATTAATGTGCAGCGTGTAAACGCGCTTCGAGCCGAGCACTTCCTGCGGGGTCAATCCCAATTTTGGAACTGCCTGGGCGGCCCCTTCCGCATCCGCAGTTAGCGATTTCGAGACATCGGGCGTGATGCGCGCGCGCGAAACCGGCCGCGAGGGCAACGGATTGCCTGCTTCTCGCGTCGCCAGCCCGATACTGAGTCCCGAAGTCGGACTGGTGTTTGCGCTGTTTCCGCCAGTGATGAAAATGCCATCGGGGCCATGGCCTGCTGCGCCGCCTGCATTGTCTCCGCCCGCGCCTATGCCGGACGTAGTCCCACCGGGAGTCCCGGGCTTGGGTCCGTCCGGTGAAATTGAAACACGCGCCGAAAGGTTTCCAGCGGGGATCGTGGGAGGAGGAGCCACGGGGGCAGGCGTCGCCGAAAGGGCGATAAGAGTTTCGCTATCGCCGGCCCGTCCGCCGATGTCTGGAGCGGCCGCGTTCGTTTCCGTTTTTTGCGGGGCCGCGCGCGGCGCGGACATTGGATTCACCGGAAGCAGCGGTTTTGACGGAGTCTGCGAAGACGAAGCAATGTTGATCGCGCCAGCCTGTTTTTCAAGGGCCGAAATTTCAGGCGCGGCGACATTCGAGGCCGCCAGCGACGCGGGAGTCTTCGGCCGCAGCGACGTAAGTTCCACTGCGGTGAATTGCAGCTTCGGGCGCTCCGGCTGCGGACTTGCGAGTTGCACGATGTTGGGAAGCGCCGGCAAAATTTTGGGCGGCTCTTGTGGCGCTCTTGGCTGAATCAGCGTCTGGCGGGGGTGCGTCGGATGCAACGGCTCGGAAAGAATGGTTTGCCGCGGATGGAACGCATCGGCGCTGCGATCGGGGAGCGGCTTCACGGGTTCCTTTCGGGCAACGGCTCTAGGCGCGCGCATTGGCGGCAGGATCGCCGGAAAATCCTTCGCCGGACCATACCAGGTGATCTCCGTCGGCGGCGCTGCGGAAACCGTTCGCGTCGGTTGAATATTCCAGATGGGAGGAGGAAACAACACCAGAAGCGCCTGTAATACGGTCGCGGCCGCGAAGGCGTACTTCGGGAATCTTTGCTCGACCCAGCAATTGCGAAAGTATGGGTTGCCGGAAAATTTCTTTGGCGCCGCCGGTCCGCGCAGCAGCGCGATCAGGCTGGAGGAGAACTCCCTGAGCGTTGCCGTCTTTACCAACGCGAGCCGCGGAGCAGGCAACCCCGGCGAAGAGTCGACCGAAATAGCTAAACCCTCCCTCTCATGCAAATGAGCGATCACTAGCAAACGGAATGGCCCCCCCGCGAAATTATACGCCTTCGGAAGTTATTTCTCTCGGGCTCCTCCGCGCAAACCAAATCGAATGGAAGACGGTCGGTTTTTGTAGGACAGCCACTCTTGGCTGTCCCCGGCATTCACGTCACAGAGGACAGCCAAGAGTGGCTGTCCTACTGGCAAACGAATGCCTTGCCGTTCGCCACGTGATTTGCCACGATAGGGGACTCTACGACCCCCCGGACTCCAATGCCGCTATTTGCAATCCGGAGAATGTGAGTTGCCATGGCTGCCACTTCTTCCCCAGATACAAAATCCAGCCGGTTCCCTCTTTGGGCGAAAATTCTCCTGGGTCTTTTTGTGGTGTTGCTACTCGTCGTCTTGGCCGTGCCTTATTTCCTGAATGTCGATCGCTATCGCGACACGATTGCCAACGCCATCGCGAAACAGACCGGGCGGAAAGTCACGGTCGGCTCGATTCATGCGCGGCTTTTCCCCGGAGCCGGTGTGACGGTCGCGGAACTTCATATCGGCAACCCTTCCGGCTTTCCCACCGGCGATCTGGTGGGAGCCGACGAAATCCGCGTGAACGTGGCGCTCGCTCCCCTGCTGCATGGAGTCATCCATGTCAACTCGGTGGACCTGGTTCGCCCCAAGCTGATTCTTCTCACCGACAGCAGTGGAAAAAATAATTACACCTTTACGGCCTCCGAACCATCGGCGGCGCCGGCAAAATCCGGCGATTCCTCCTCCAGCATGACGCTGGACCAGATCGACAGCATCAACTTGACCGGCGCCGAAATCGTGGTGGGCAGCGTCATAAAGGGCGCCGCCGCTCCACTCGCCGATACAAAAGGCATCAACATCACGCTGCACAATTTCGCCGTGAGCCCGATGCGCATGCATGACTGGCAGGCGGAATCGAATCTCTCCAGCGTGACGCTCGCCCTGAGCGGCTGGAAGGACCCCATCGCATTTCACACCGGCAAATTCACATTGTCCGGCGGAAAGCTCGAAGCGCAATTTGTCGCGGATCTCGCCACAGCCGCCGACATCAAGGGGACCGTGAACGTGCCCGATTTCGAGCATCCCCAGGTGAATTTTGAAATGAGCTCCTCGCAGCTTGACATCGACAAATTAATCGCGGTGGCGGGCAGCGGACCGAGTAATTCCTCATCCATGCCGTCGAAGCCGGCGGTTCCTCCGCCCGGGAAAAGCGAGCTCGTCGCGCGGGGACACATCAACATCGAAAGGATCACCACGAAGCCCTACACCGTGGGCCCCGCGAACGTCGAGATACGCGTGTACACCGATCGCGCGGAGTTGTGGCCGATTTCCATCGGCATGTACGGCGGCACGCTGCAAATTTCCTCCCGCGTGGACCGCGTGACCGAACCGGCGCGCTTCACCGCGAACGTGCAGTTGCGCAATCTGGACGTCGCCAAAGTGCTCGACGTTTCTCCCTCGGCGCGCGGAAAAATGGGCGGCACGGGAGAACTCGACCTGCCGCAACTGGGCGGCTCCCTGAGCGACGCCTGGAAAAAAACGCTGACCGGCGCGGGCAAGTTTGCAGTTCGCAACGGCCACCTGCCGGGAGTCAATCTGGCGAGCGCGGCGGAATCCGTCATGAAAATGGCGGGCGTCGGCGGAGACACTCCGTTTACCGTTCTTGAAGGCGACCTCACCATCGCCGATCAGCGCGTCTCCAGCAAACAGATTCATCTGGATTCTTCCGCCGGCATCGTGGACTTGCGCGGCAGCCTGGGGCTCGACAGCACGCTCGACTATCAAGGGTCGGTCACGGTGAATCCCGCGGCGGCCATGGGGAAGGGAGCGGTGGGCAGCGTCGTGGGCGGACTGATCGGCAGCCGCGTCGGAAAAATTACGGCGCCGTTTGCGCTCGCGGGAACCATCGAGAGCCCGAAAGTGCAGCCCGGCAAAGGCATCCCAAGTTTCGGCGCGCCGACCACCGCATCGGGATCAACACCCTCCGCCGCGCCTTCCGGACAGCCACCCACGGTGCAAGACGAAGTGAATACGCTGAAAAATCTATTCAAGAAACACTGATAACGCCACAGTGGGACAGGCTTCAGCCTGTCGGTTTTTGGTGGCACAGATAGCTGAACCCTGACAGGCTGAAGCCTGTCCTACGCAGCGAGCGCAAGCCTGTAAAAGCTGAGCGCAGCATCGCCTTGTTCGACGACGCGCGCAAGCTCCAAATCTCCAGCTCGCTCCGGCAGTTCGCGTTTTCTCAAGTGTTCCACGATCACCCGCCCATCTGGCGCGACCAGCGGCGATTCACCCAGCGACTCCAATGCGCTTTCGTATTCGATATTGGCGGCGTAAGGCGGATCGAGAAACACGAATTGTGCGTGAACGCGGCGCGCCTCCAGGCGTTCGATGGCGCGCGCAACGTCCATGCCGAGAATTTCCGCTTCCGCGCCAATCCCCAGCGACTCCAGATTGCGGCGAATCAAGGCCACCGCGGGCGCATGCTGCTCGACAAAAATCGCGTGGCGCGCCCCCCGGCTGAGCGCTTCGATGCCCACCGCTCCCGTGCCCGCATAGAGATCCACGAACGTGGCGCCCCCCACTGCCGGCCCCAAAATGTTGAACAGCGTTTCCCGCAGGCGATCGCTTGTCGGCCGCAGCTTCTGCCCCTTCAAGCTGCGCAGCGTCCTGCTCCGGTATTTTCCGGCAATTATTCGCATAGAGAAACCTTTTGGAACCACAGATGAACACAGATAAACACAGATGAAGAAAATGCAAAACAGGCTGAAATCACATGGCAATCATGGCCCGCAATTGCTTTCCTAAGTCCCACCTCATCACGTGCTATCGTTACCTTCTTCAAAGTCTATTTTCTTTCTTTATCAGTGTTTATCTGTGGTTTCAACGCATTTATCCGACGGATGCTAGCTGATAGCGGCGCTGCCATTCCACCGGAAGCTGTGCTAGCAAACGCTGGCGTGCGGGCGCCGCTTCGGGAGGCTCGACCAAGGCCAGCGCTTCGCGACGGGCTTGCTCCAGCAAATCGAAATCGCGAATCGGGTTGGCGATGTGGAAGCCGAGTTCGCCGTGCTGGCGCGTGCCGAAAAATTCGCCAGGGCCGCGCAATTTCAGATCCGTTTCCGCAATCTCGAAGCCGTTCGTGGTGCGCACCATCGTTTCGAGGCGCACGCGCGCATCGTCTCCCGGATTCTTCGGAGCAATCAGGATGCACGTGCCTTTTTCTCCGCCGCGTCCGATGCGCCCGCGGAGCTGGTGCAGTTGCGAGAGGCCGAACCGGTTGGCGTGCTCGATGACCATCACGGTCGCGTTCGGCACATCGACGCCGACTTCGATCACCGTCGTCGCCACGAGGAGATCGATTTCGTGGCGGCGGAATCGGTCCATCACATCTTCTTTTTCATCGCTCTTCAGGCGGCCATGCAGCAGGCCCACGTGCCGGTTCGGAAAGATCACGCTTCGCAGCCGCTCGAATTCCACGATGGCCGCTTTCAGCGAGCGCTCCGATTCGGCTGACTTCGATTGCTCGATCACCGGATACACCACGTAGGCTTGCCGCCCGGCCGCCATTTCGCGGCGCAGAAAATCCCACACGCCCGGCAAGTTCGCTTCGGAAGAAACGCGGGTCACGATGGGCACGCGCCCCGGCGGCATCTGGTCGATCACCGAGATGTCGAGATCGCCGTAGAGCGTGAGCGAAAGCGTGCGCGGGATCGGCGTCGCCGTCATCACCAGCACATCCGGCGCCGTCCCTTTTTCCATCAGCTCTTTGCGTTGCAGCACGCCGAAGCGGTGTTGTTCGTCCACGATCACGAGTCCCAGCCGCAGGAATTGCACTTGTGGCTCGAGCAGCGCGTGCGTGCCCACAACGAGCTGCGCCTCGCCCGATCGCACGCGTTCGAGCGCCGCTTTTTTCTCCGACGCTTTCAATCCGCTGATCAGCAATTCCACGCGATAGCCCGCCCGCGCGAATATTTTCCCCGCGGCGAGATAATGTTGCACGGCGAGAATTTCGGTCGGCGCCATCAACGCGGCCTGATAACCGTTCTCGATAACAATCGTCGCGGCTTCCAGCGCGACGATGGTTTTGCCGCTGCCCACGTCGCCCTGCAAGAGGCGGTTCATCGGCACGCCGCGCTCCAGGTCCGCCGCGATTTCCCCGAGGGCCCGCTTCTGCGCGTCGGTGGGCTTGAACGGGAGCACGCGCTTGATCGCTTCGCGGACGGCCGGCTCGCGCACGCGGAATGCAATCCCGGCCTGCTGCTGCGCCGACTTCTTCCGCATCGCGACGCTCAACTGGTAAAAGAAGAATTCCTCGAAAATCAGGCGCTGGTGGGCCTGCGAGCGGAACGAATTCAGCGCCTCCACCGATTCCGTCGCGGGCGGAAAATGCACGAACTGGATCGCTTCGCGCCGCGAAGGGAATTTGTATCGCGCCAGAATTTCCGCCGGCAGCGGATCGGGCAGCGAGGCCGCAAATTTTTCAAGCGCCAGATAAACGATGCGCCGCATCGAGCGCGAGCCGATGCCGCCAATGGCTTCGTAAATGGGAACGATGCGTCCGACCTCTGTCGAATCCGCGCCTTCCTCGCCCAGCAATTCGTACGCCGGATTGATCATCTCGATCCGGCCGGGCCGCATCGCATCCAGCTCGGCCTTCCCGTGAAGAACGAGCCCCTGGCCGGGTTTGAATGTTTTCTCGAGATAATGCCCGTGAAAAAATTTGCAGGGGAGCGACCCTGTCTCGTCGCGAACGAGCAAGTGATACATGCCGCCGCGCGTTCGTGTGTACCGGACGAGGCTGCCGCTCAAAACCTGTGCGCGAACGGTATAAACGTGTCCCGGAGCGATCTCGCGAATTTTGGCGAACCGGATGCGGTCCTCATACCGGAAAGGCAAATACCCAAGAAGATCCTCAAACGTCCGCAGTCCGCGTTTCGCGAGGATTTCCGCGCGCCGCGGTCCTACGCCCTTCAGGTACATCAACTCGGTTGTGGCCGTCACGGACATTTCTTGTTTATATCACGCACCAGTGGCACAGGCTTCAGCCTGTGGGGGTCCGCTAGGTAGCCCGGGCCGTGGGCACCAGCCAAGATCCCGCGGAAACCCACAGACTGAAGTCTGTGCCACTTAAACCTGCGCCACCGGGCGGCGCCGAATGCCTTGCAATCGCCCGCGGCATGGGAAAAGATGGTTTGTTTGTGCCTGCGCCACGGGAGGCGTGCTTGCCGCTGGAACGGCTCGACCGGAACGACGCAAAAGTTCTACTGATCTGGGTTCTTGCGGGCATTCTTGGCGCGGGCGTGGCGTACACGTATTTCTTTCGCGCCTTCCCCGAGGCCTCCGTCGAGTTCAAAGTCCCGCGCGCGGACGCCCTGGCCCTCGCAAAACAATTCGCCGCCGCGCAAGGCGCGCAGCTCGGCGCGTACGATTCGAGCATCGTTTTTGAAGTGGACGACACGGCGAAAACGTACCTCGAACGCGAGGTAGGTCTCCAGCAGGCCAACCAGATGATGGCGAGCAATGTCCACATCTGGTATTGGCAGACGCGATTCTTCCGCCCCCTGCAAAAAGAAGAATTCGACGTGCGCGTTGATCCCGGCGGCGGGATCGTCGGCTACGCCCACCAACTTGAGGAGGCTGCTCCGGGCGCCCGCCTCGAACGCGCCGCGGCACAGGCCACGGCGGAAACATTTTTGCGCGACACGCTGCACGCGGACCTTTCCCTTTACGATTTCCGCGAGCAGGAAGCGAACCTCACGGAGCGTCCCGCGCGCCGCGACTGGAGTTTCTCCTGGGAGCGGCGCGGGTTCCGCGCCAAGGATGCGCCGTACCGCTTGACCGTCACGCTGGCCGGCGACGGCGTCAGCGGCTACAACGAATTCCTGAAAGTCCCCGAAGCGTGGAGCCGCGATTACGAACACCTGCGGTCGTCCAACAATGTCCTTGAATTTATCGCGCTCATTCCTTACGCGTTCCTGATTGGTGGATGTATTTTCGTAATCATATCGCTGGGACGCCGCGGCTTGCTCGAATGGCGCACCGGCATCGTCCTCGGCATTTTCGTGACTGTTCTGTTCTTCCTCATGACGATGAATCAATGGCCACTGGATAGGGCGGGATACGACACGAACACGCCGTACTCCAGTTTTTTCCTTAGCCAGGTGGGCCAGGCCGCGCTGCTGAGCGTAGCGAGCGCGTTGCTGGTCGTGCTCGCCGTCGTGCCGGGTGAGCCGCTGTACCGTATCTTTCAGCCCGATAAACTCCGGTTGGACGTTGGATTCCGCCTGCCCGGAATTCGCACCGGGGAATTTTTCCGCGCGAACGTCATCGGCATTTGCCTCGCCGCCGCGCACATCGGCTACATCACCGTCTTCTACATCATTAGCCGCAAGTTCGGCGCGTGGGCGCCGCAAGACCTCAACTACGAAAACGTGGTCAGCACCTATGTGCCCTGGGTCTACCCGCTAACGATCGGCATCTACGCCGCGACGAGCGAGGAATTTCTCTTCCGGCTGTTCGCGATTCCGTTCTTGCTGCGCACCACGAAGTCGCGCTTCCTGGCCGTCGTCCTGCCCGCCTTCTTCTGGGGATTTCTGCACAGCAACTATCCGCAGGAACCTGCGTACATTCGCGGCCTCGAAGTCGGCCTGATCGGAATCGTCGCCGGGCTTGTCCTGCTGCGCTGGGGAATCTGGGCGACGCTGATCTGGCATTACACCGTGGATGCATTTCTCATCAGCACATCCTTGTTGCGATCCCACGGCGCGTATCTGCGCGTCTCCGGAGCAATCGTGGGCGGCGCCGCGCTGATTCCCCTGGCCATCGCCGCCATTTCCTATATTTCGCGCGGCGGATTCGTCGCCGATGCGTCGCTGCTGAACAGCGCCCGGCCTATTGGCGGCCCACCGATGGACGCAGACCGCAAAGAGACGGAGCAAGCGGCGCCTGAAATCAGTCCGCCCGCTGCCGTTCCCGAAATTTCCGCGCGCCACGCCGCGATGTCTTCCCGGTCGCTGGCGATCTTGATTACGTGCGGCGTGCTGAGTGTTGCGTTGCTCGCCGGAGGGAAGCGCGAGGCGATCGGCGATTTTGCCCGCTTCCAAATCGACGCGCAGGAAGCCACCGGACGCGCCGACGAAGATTTGCGCCAGATCAACGTCGATCCGAATACCTACCACCACGCCACGACCGTCACCTACACGTTCGACGACTACGCGAATGAATATCTGCGCCGAGCGATCGGCATCGCCGCCGCCAACCGCATCTATCGCGACCAGGTTCCCTCCGCCTTCTGGACGGTCCGCTATTTTCGCGATTCGCAAAATGAAGAATACAGGGTCGTCTTGAAAACGGATGGTTCGCTCCACTCCGTGCATCACACGCTCGACGAAAAGGCCCCCGGCGCGAATCTCTCGAAAGAAGAGGCCCAGGCGCGCGCGGAAGTATTTTTGCGCGACCGAAAAAGCGTGAATCTCGCGGATTGGAACCTGGTTGAAACGCACTCCGATAAGAAACCCGCGAGAACCGACCATTTCTTTGAATGGGAACAAAAAGCCGCGCTCGATGCGGCGGCGGGCGCGCACATCCGCGTGCAGTTGCAAGTGCTGGGAGATGAAGTCTCCGGCTATCGCACCTTCATCAAGATCCCCGAAACCTGGCGCGACGCGGAAAGCCGAAAAACTCCGGCGCAACAGGCGCAGTCGTTTGGCTTGGCCTGCGGCCTTGGTGTCGCGTTCATCGCCGTGCTGGTGATTTTCTTGCGCAGCCTGAAGAGTCCGGACGTGGCGCGCGTTCCGTGGCGCGCGATCGGGAAATTGTCGATCTTGATGTTGCTGGCGGGGATTGTTATCTACGTCAATCGGGCCCCTCAACTCCTCCTGAACTACACGACGGCCTCGCCGCTCGCCACTTTCTACATCATCCTCTTTATTTCTATGATTTTTATTGTGGCGATCTGCTTGGCAGGTGCCGTCCTCCTGCTGGGGCTCTCCTGGTTTTTCGTGGAGCGGTCGTTTGGCTCGGGACACATTCCGGCGTGGAACGGAAGGAATGCCGGATACTTCCGCGACGCATTCTGCGTGGGGCTTTTTGGTTCCGCGGCGGTGATGGGACTGAGTCGCCTGCCCGCGCTGTTCGCGCGCTGGCCGCTGTTGCGCCATTCGCTGGGCGCGAGCGTGCCGGGGAATCTGGATGTGCTCAATCCTGCGGTGGGAGCGCTCGCCTCTTCCATCGCGGCCGCTTTTCTTACGGTAGGGCTCTTAGGCCTGGCGGCGGGCCTCATCGCTGCATATGTTCGCCCCGCGTGGATGCGCGCCGCCCTTATTGTCCTCTACTCCGTGCTGATGGCGACAAATGTAGCGACGCCCAGCGCCTTTTTCCGCGAAGCCGCGTTTCATCTTGTGGCGGCCGCCGCGCTCTGGTACGGAGTGAAGCACATCGTGCGGTTCAACGTGCTGGGTTACTTCCTGCTCGCCGCAATAATTGCGCTGGTTCCCGCCGCGATCGAATTGCTCGAGCAGCCCAATCCCTACCTTCGCAGCAATGGCTACGCCGTTCTTGCGATTGCCCTCGCCATCCTT
The DNA here is from genome assembly GCA_041498955.1 of Terriglobia bacterium. GTDB lineage: Bacteria > Acidobacteriota > Terriglobia > Acidiferrales > UBA7541 > Palsa-360. The sequence goes on along the minus strand of JBGQJJ010000015.1, from coordinate 647 downwards.
GCATGGCCGCTGATGCGCTGGCAGCGCGCCGGTAGCGCATAAGTGGCACACGCTTCAGCCTGTGGGTTTTAGTTGCGGCAACAGCGACCATGCACGAACCAACCCCCACAGGCTGAAGCGTGTGCCACTGGAATCGCCAACGTCTAGCGAAGAATTATCTAGTGGTCTTCTGGTGGTATTTCTTTTTTCCTGCGAATCACTCGACTGAGAAAATACACCCCCACTCCCGCCGCGATCACGGCGAAACCGATCACCAATTCATTCGTCGATCCCACAAGCTCCGTGCGATTGCGCGCGAAGGCCGCAATCATCAACGCCAGCGGCGGAACGCCGATGGCCACCGCTCCCGCCATTCCGCCGGGAACGCGGAACGGCCGCGCCAGTTCCGGTTCGCGAACGCGCAGCGCCACGAGCGCCCAAAATTCCAGCAGAATGCTCAATCCCGTCAGCAGCACGTCCAGAATCAAACTCTTCTCGAATCCGAGGGGAAAGCAAATGGCCCACAAGACCGCACACGACAGAATAGCGACCCACGGCGCGCCCGTGCGCGCATCGCGCCTGGTGAAAATGCGCGGAAGGAAACCGTCCTCCGCCATCACCAGCGGCAGCCGCGTGAAGGAAAGCATCAGCGCGCCGAACGATCCGAT
>JBGQJJ010000014.1:0-18707 GCA_041498955.1 Terriglobia bacterium | reverse complement strand
TACCGTACCGATCCCCGTCGATCCCGTCGGCTTTCCGTCCGACGGAGATGAATTTTTGTGGCCAGCACCCTGGCGGTGAGAGATGTTGCTGTAGTACGGGTCTTCAGACCCGGGGATTTTTGCCATCGGAAGCGAAATGAATATGACGTGCGAGAACTGAAGGGCGACGGTGCGCGGGGCTGCAGAAAACCCCCGCCTCTGAAGAGGCGGGCTACAGGTGCATTTGAGGCCCGCACGGGGCTGCGGAAATTCGTTTGCCGGGCAAAATGAAACGGGGCGCGAAAATCGGCGCCCCGTCTTTCATTGATAGATGGTTCGAAATATCGGCCTAGCTGCAGCCTGATGTGCCCCCGCAGTTTTCGCACTTGTAGCAGGCGCCGTTGGGCGTCATGAGCATGCCGCATTCGGAGCACGTTGGCGCGCCGTCAAACATCGGGCGCAATCCCGCGCTGGCGGGTGGCGGATCATCATCAGCTGTCGGGACGGCCACGGTTGGCATGACAGGAGTTGCCGCAACTGCGGTGGGCAAGGCACTGTCACCATTGTGCGTAAGATACTCCGCTGAGATGTAACGTCCACCGAGCCAGCGCGCGATGTAATCGAGCACCGACTTGGCGTACGGAATTGCCGGATGGCCGGTGTAACCCGCGGGCTCGAAACGCGTGTTGATGAATTTGTCGACCAGCGCCTTGAGCGGCACGCCGTATTGCAAGCCGATGGAAACGGAAAGCGCGAAGCCGTCCATGAAGCCGGAGAGGGTCGAGCCTTCCTTGGCCATCTTAATGAAAATTTCACCCGGTGTTTTTCCGTCCTCGTACAGACCAACGGTGATGTAGCCTTCGTGTCCGCCGATGGAGAACTTGTGCGTGACGGATTGGCGCTCGCTCGGCAACTTGCGGCGGCGTGCGCCAGGAAAGAGTTCGCGCTGCTGACCTACTGGTGATGCAGTTTCCACCACCGCCGCGGCGGACTGCGTCTGCTGGGCTGTATCTTTCTTATCGCCCGCGGCGGAAAGCGGCTGCGAACCTTTCGAGTTGTCGCGATAAATCGCCACGGCCTTCACGCCGAGCTTCCACGACTCGATGTACGCCTGCATGATGTCTTCGACCGTGGAATCCTCGGGCATGTTGATCGTCTTGCTGATGGCGCCGGAGAGGAAGGGCTGGGCCGCCGCCATCATTTTCAAGTGGCCGCGCCAGGCGATGGAGCGCCCGCCGACGGCGGCGAGGGAACAATCGAAAATCGGCAAATGCTCGGGCTTGAATCCGGGCGCGCCCTCGATCTTGCCGTTGCGGTCCACGTAGGAAACGATCTGCGAGGTTTCCTCGGGCGAGTAGCCGAGCTTCATCAGCGCCGCCGGGACGGTGTTATTTACTATTTTAATAACTCCGCCGCCTACGAGCTTCTTGTATTTCACGAGCGCGAGGTCGGGCTCGATGCCGGTCGTGTCGCAGTCCATCATGAAGCCGATGGTGCCGGTGGGCGCGAGCACGGTGACCTGCGAATTCTTGTAGCCGACTTTTTCGCCAAGGGCGAGCGCCATGTCCCAGGAGTATTGCGCGGCGCCGAGCAGCGAAGGCTGCACGCTTTCCGGCTTGATCGGCCGCAGTGAATCGCGGTGCATGCGAATGACCTCGAGCATCGGCTCGCGATTGACGGCATAGCCCGCGAACGGCCCCAGGCGCTCGGCAATGCGGGCGGACTGCGCGTAGGCTTCGCCGCACATCAGCGCGGTGACCGCGGCGGCCATGTCGCGCCCGCCGTCGGAGTCATACGGCAGCGCCATGGACATCAGCAGCGCGCCCAGATTGGCGTAGCCGAGGCCCAGCGGGCGGAACTTGTGCGAATTGTCGGTGATTCTCGGCGTCGGGTAGCTGGCGTTGTCCACCAGGATTTCCTGCGCCGTGATGGTGATGTCCACGGCGTGGCGGAAGGCTTCGACGTCGAACGAGCCGTTCGCGTTCAGGTATTTCATCAGGTTGAGCGACGCGAGGTTGCAGGCCGTGTCATCGAGGAACATGTATTCCGAGCACGGGTTCGAGGCGTTGATGCGCGCCGTGGCCTTGCAGGTGTGCCAGCGGTTCACCGTGGTGTCGTACTGCATGCCGGGATCGCCGCACTGCCAGGTGGATTCGGCCATGCGGTGCAGCAATTCGCGCGCGCTGAATTTCTCGACGGGATTTCCGTCGTTGACGTTGCGCGTCCACCAGTCGCGATCGTCCTCGACCGCCTGCATGAATTCGTCGGTGACGCGGACCGAGTGATTCGCGTTCTGGAAAAAGATCGAGGAGTAGGCTTCGCCGTCGATCGCCGGGTCGTAGCCCTGCTCGATGAGGACACGGGCCTTGCGTTCCTCTTTCATCTTGGAGTCGATGAATTCGACGATGTCCGGATGATCCGCGTTCAGGATCACCATCTTGGCGGCGCGGCGCGTCTTGCCGCCCGATTTGATCACGCCGGCAAACGCGTCAAAGCCCTTCATGAAACTTACGGGCCCGGAGGCGATGCCGCCGCCGGAAAGCGTTTCGCGGCTGCCGCGCAGAGACGAAAAATTCGTGCCTGTGCCCGAGCCCCACTTGAACAGCATCCCCTCGGTCTTGGCCAGGTTCATGATCGATTCCATGTTGTCCTGCACCGAGTTGATGAAGCAGGCCGAGCATTGCGGCTTGGGCTGCACGCCGACGTTGAACCAGACCGGCGAATTGAAGGCCATCTTCTGCTCGACGAGCAAGTGCGTCAACTCGTCGCGGAAAGCGTCGCGCGCGGGGGCGTTCGCGAAGTAGCCGCCCTTTTCGCCCCAGCCCACAATCGTGTTGACGACGCGGCCGATGAGCTGGCGCACGGAATTTTCGCGCTCGGGTGTGTTGAGTTTGCCGTGAAAATATTTCGACGCGACGATGTTGGTCGCCGTTTGCGACCAGCCCTTCGGCACTTCCACATCTTCCTGGCGGAAAATTGTCTTGCCCTTTTCGTTGCCGATGAGCGCCACGCGGCGTTCCCACTCGACCGCGTCAAACGGCGGGGTGCGGCCGTCGGTGAAATACCGCTCGAACTCGAGGCCAGTGCGAACCTCGACATCCGCGGGCGTCGCCGTGCCGTTTTGGACCGCCGTCTTTTCGTTCAAAGCCATTTTCGTCTGTGCCATCATCGCCTCCGCGCAGGTAGGCTCCCCCGCGCAGAGGGAACCTTTATATTTTACTCCCGAAATGCGTGGCTGGGAGCACGCAGTTCCCTGATTCTCAGCAGGTCACTGCTCGATTCGAATTCTTAGCGCCGGGAATTCACGAGCATCTTTTTACAGGCTCGAATTTTCACTTTCACCCCCGCAGGGGTGACGCGTTCCGCGTAAAAGTGAGGTCCGTCCCCTAAAAAATGAAAAAGCATCCCTCTGCGCATCGCCCCGGCCGCTTGCGGCCTCTGGCGTTACGCTGTCCCTCGCCGACCGCGCTGGGAGCGCCGGCCACGGGGAGTAAAAGAGAGCCTCCTTGATGTCTCGATGAAATCCTGCAGGTTGCGTCAATCGATTTTGCGGTGTTCCCGGGGTGAGTGGGCCGTCCGCTCGTCGAATCACGATCCCTGAATCCGAGGCCGCAATGTAATCAAGAGAGAAAATTCTGTCAAGGGGGAAATGCACTCGGAAGCACAAAATCTTGTTGCCGCGTGCCCAAACTGTCTATCCCTAGTGGTAGGGTTCCTCGGAGACACAAGCCGGAAAAACCACTGCGCACCGCAAATCTCTGCACGCTCCCGCTGGGACAATAACACACTGCGGCCACGGAAAGTAAAGCGAGCGCCTGTTCAAAATCGCGACACGATGAAAAGTCCTGCGCCAATCGCTACCGCGTCTTCCAAGGTTGCGATCACGAAGTCTGGAACATTCAGCGCCTTGACCAGGCGCGTGCGAACTTGGTAGCCGCCAAACGCACCAGCAACGCCACCTGCTGCGCCTAAAAGAGCCCCAATCGTGATGGCTTGCGTCCCCGACGCCGCGATGGCCGCTCCGCTCAAGGCGCCGAGAACGACGCGAGCAATCAGACCCGGAGGCGCTGTCCGGCTGGGAGCGGAAGGAAGTTGATCGGCAACTAACTCGACGACCGCGAACAGAGCGAAAACCACAACGGCCGCGGTCGAACCCAGGAAGTGGAGGCGCGCTGGGTTGAGATGGATCCAGCCCCGGTGAGCGGCCCAGGACACGACGGCCGGCGCAGTGAGAGAACGCAAGCCGGACACGACGCCAATCAGAAATGCCAGAAGCAATACCAGGCTGGGGGCCATGGACATCTCCTTTGGATTTCTTGCTGGTCCTCAATAGATGCGAGTAGCACAGCCACTCCTGGCTGTGTGGTCTTGTACATCACATGAACAGGCAACCGATACAATTACGATCGCAAAAACCGCACAGCCAAGAGTGGCTGTGCTACTAAACCTCAAACCGCTCGCGTCTTTATATCAATTTCCGACGTTAGGGTTCGGTGGACCGGGCATTTGTTTGCAATCTCGAGCAGCTTGGATTGCTGCTCCTCCGTCAACGGCCCGGAAAAATGAATGTCGCGTTCGATTCGATCGAGCAATCTTTCCTTGGTTTCGCATTCGGCGCAATCGGCGGCATGGATTTTCGAGTGCCGAAGATGGACCGTCACCTCTTCGAGCGCCCACGCTTTGCGGCGAGCATACATCGCCACAGTCATCGAAGTACACGCCCCCAAGGCGGAGAGCAGCAGATCGTAGGGAGACGGTCCCGTATCGGTGCCGCCGGCAGACGCCGGTTCGTCCGCAAGGAGGCGATGCGGGCCCGCATGAATTTCCTGCGCGAATCCGGCCGCGCTGCCGCGGACAATCACACTTCTACTGTCGCCTTTTTCCATGGTCCTGCCCGCATCAAATTTGCATGCCTGACTTCTTCTTCACGCCGACGCTTGCTGGCTGCGCTGGAAGAAGGCAAGCAGTTCCGCGTTGACTTGGTCCTTGAGCGTGGAGCACATGCCGTGCGGCGCGCCGGGAATGATTTTCAGCGTGGCGCCCTTGACCAGTTTCGATGAAATGAGCGCCGAGGCGCCAATGGGCACGATCTGGTCGTCGTCTCCATGAAGGATGAGCGTGGGCACATCGAACTTCTTGAGATCTTCGGTGAAGTCCGTCTCGGAAAAGGCTTTGATGCAGTCGTAAGCGGCCTTGAGTCCACACTGCATGCCTTGGAGCCAGAACGAATCCCGCAAGCCTTGCGAGACTTTGGCGCCGGTGCGGTTGGCGCCGTAGAAGGGCGCGCTCAAATCCTCGAAAAATTGCGAGCGGTCGGCCTGGACGGCGGCGCGAATTTGGTCGAACGCTTCCATCGGCAGGCCGCCGGGATTCGCCGGCGTTTTGAGCATGAGCGGCGGCACCGCGCCGATCAGCACTGCCTTGGCGACACGCTTCGTGCCATGGCGGCCGATGTAGCGGGCGACTTCGCCTCCGCCCGTCGAGTGGCCGACGTGGATTGCGTCCCGCAGGTCGAGCGCTTCGACGAGCGCCGCGAGATCGTCGGCATAGGTGTTCATCTCGTTGCCGTTCCAGGGCTGGCTGGAACGGCCATGGCCGCGGCGGTCATGCGCGATGCAGCGGTACCCGCGGCCGGCCAGAAAGATCATCTGGTCTTCCCAGGCGTCGGCGCTCAGGGGCCAGCCGTGACTGAAAACGACGGGCTGCCCTGCGCCCCAATCCTTGAAATAAATCTGCGTGCCATCTTGGGTCGTGATCGTTGACATGAAATGTTCTCCTTTTTCGTGGATTAAAACAGAATCGTTACAGCGCTTTTCCCCTCACTTCAGCGTAAGGACAATCTGCGTGTCCGCGTAGAGCCCTTGCGGTACCCCTGCACCCGTGGGGCTGCCTTGCGTTCGCAACTCAATCCTCAGCGTATGCCGCTTTTTCGCCATGAATTCGGTGCTCACCGTATTCGAACTTTTGTGCACCGGGCCGCTCCCCGCCGTGACGCGAAACTCCTGCACTCCGGGGGGCACGTACAGGTCGTCAAACTCCGTCTTATTTCCCTCGGCGCTTCTCCGCAAATAAAGTTTCCCATTCATTTCCACTGTAAAATCCAGGTTCGCCGGCATCTGATCGGCCTCGATTTTCAGCTTCGCGTTGGCCCTGGGATCAAGTGCCTTTGGATTGAAGTCCAGGGCAGCGGGTTCTGGCGTGGCGGCGTCTGCCTTCGGAGCGGGAGTCCCCGCTTTCGCCGGTGGGGCCTTTTCCGCCGCGGCCACCTTCGTTTCTGGCTTCTTCGGAGCGCTCGCCGCCGGTTTCGCTGTCGGTGGCACGTATGAGGCGGATGGCGCTTCGCTCCTCGCTGCGGAGGGCGGCGCCGCAACCTGGACGGCCGGCGTCGCCTTATGCCACAACATGAACCAGCTTCCCCCCCAATCAGTACAACGACGAGTGCAGTCAAAACGAGAAGATTGTTCGAATTGCTTTTGGGCGCAGCTCCGCGTTCGGGTGGCTGCGCCGCTGCCGTCCGTCCCGTCTGCACTGCGGGAGGCGTTTCGATGAACGTGGCATTCGGGTCGCTCCCATCGGCTGCCACTTCCGGCGCGGCGTTCTTCAAACCAAAAGAAGTGCCTACCGTCCGCAGCTCTCCGAGGTCACGCGCCAGATCTTCGCCCGTCTGGTACCGCTCGTCCGGATTCTTCGCCAGGCACTTGAGAATTATGCTTTCGAGTTTCAAGGGAATGGATGGATTCAGCTTCCGCGGGGGCACGGGTTCGGTGTGCACGACTTTATAGGAAACCGCCGTGATGCTTTCGCCGGGAAAGGGCTGTTCGCCCGTCGCCATCCAATACAGCACTACGCCGAGTGAAAAGATATCCGCGCGCCCGTCGATTGGCGCCCCGGTGAATTGCTCTGGAGGCATGAATGCGGGCGTCCCTAGAATCTGCCCTGTAAGCGTCGTATGTCCCGCCGCCAGCTTGGCCACGCCGAAGTCGGTAATCTTTGGACGCTCGATGCCATGCGCTTCCTTGGAAGTGAGCAGGATATTGGCGGGCTTGATGTCGCGATGAACGACTCCGTGCTGATGCGCGTACCCCAACGCATCGGCGATTTTCTGGCCAATTTCGCAGACGCGGTCCAGCGTCATCCGCTCGCCTCTTTTCATGGCATCGGCCAGCGTCTTGCCGCTGATGAACTCCATCACCAGAAAAGGCAAGCCTTCATGTTCCCCGACGTCGAACACGGGAACAATTCCCGGATGCGCCAGAGCTCCCGCCGCGCGCGCCTCGCGGTAAAACCGCTCGCGAAAATCGCTCCCCTGGTCGCTGGCGAGCGCGAGAGAGATGATCGTCTTGAGCGCGACGACGCGATCCATGGCCGGGTCCTTCGCGCGGTACACGGTTCCCATCGCGCCGTGGCCCAGCTCTTCCAGGATTTCGTATCGTCCTATTTTTTTTGGCGTGTCCATTGGCTGGAATTTTATATTTTAGCACGGCCTCTTCCGCGCAGTTCCGGCCCATCGAGTAGCACAGCCACTCTTGGCTGTGCGGTTTTCGCTACTTTCACGAAGCCGTGCATTATCGACGATCGAAAAACCCGCACAGCCAGGATGGGCTGTGCTACTAAAACCCATTCAGGCTCCGGCTTCAGCGGTCTGCGAAGCGGCACGGTATCGGATGAAGAGAAGGGTGATGTCGTCAGCCTGGCTGGCCCCGCGCACAAACTTTTCGACGGAATCGACAACTCTCTTTTTGAGTTGATCGAGGGGCGCGTCGTGATGGCCGGCAAGAGCTTCGCTGAGGCGGGGAATACCGAACATCTGCTCTTCAGAATCCGCGGCTTCGGTGACGCCGTCGCTGAACAGGACCAGCGTGTCGCCGGGCTCAAGCGTCACGCGGACCGCGACGTATTTGGCTTCCGGAATCAGTCCCACCGGAAAAGAGCCTTCCGTGAAGATCTCCGTGACCTCTCCGCGGCGAAGAAGCAATGGCGAAGGATGGCCGGCGTTGAGATAGTCGAGATTGCCGTCGCGGTCCAGCATTCCGAAAAACATCGTGGCGTACCGGCCAACGTCGGAGTGGTTACAAAGAAAGGTATTAATGTGATGGAAAACACGCGCGGGGTCGGTGCCGAGGGTCATGCCCGTCAGGGCGCCCTGGAGCATGGTGGTGAGCAGCGCGGCGCCAATTCCCTTCCCGGCCACGTCGGCAATGACGAAGGCGGTGCGGTCCTCGCTCATGGGGAACACATCAAAGTAATCGCCGCCCACGGCGTGACACGGAGTATTGACGGCGGAGATGGCCAGGTGAGGAAAATCGCGGAAGCCGCGCGGCAAGAGCGCTTGTTGAATTTCCCGGGCGATGCTCAGTTCCTGCTCGAGGCGCTGGCGTTGTCGCTCGCGCTCCACCAGGCGGGCATTGTCCAGGATGCTGGCGGCTTCGACGGCCAGGGCATCGAGAATTTGGCGGTCGAGTTTGGAAAATGCAGCGGGGCGCCGCGAGTCCAGATACAGAACGCCCAGAAACTGCCCGCGCTGGATGTGTGCGATCGATTCCGCGGTGCTCGCGCGCGGCATCGCATAGAGAGGAATCGCCACCACGGAGCGAAGTCGCTGCGCCACGATGCTCTGCGCCCCTTGAAGCATGAGATCGGCCTGCTGAAGATCTCCTGTGATCACGCCGGCTTGGCTTTCCACCGCCATGCGCAGTGCGGTCTGGGTGGGAGAGAAACCTTCCGTAGGCATGCCTACGCCACCGGCGCGGCGGGCGAGGCGGTGGAGAAGCGATCCCTCGGGAGTGGCCTCGAGCAAGAGGCCGCGCTCGGCATTGGTGATGGTGATCGCGCGGTCCAGCATGGCTTCGAGCACGGCATCGAGGGGAAGCTGCGAATGCAACAGCATGGTCGCTTCGAGGAGCAAATTGAGTTTGCCGAGGCCGATGGGAGAAGATTCGCTGGTGGATATGCGTCCCATGCGGGTGAGCAGGTTCTCAACCGTGATCTCCCGGGCGGTGGGGTGGAATATGATCTGATAGGAATTCTCCAGACCAAAAGTGACTACGTCGCCTTCTTGCAAGGTCCGCGTGGCCATTCGCTCGCCATTCACAAAAACGCCGAGCTGATTCCCGCGATCCTCCAGAACATACAGTCCGCCCACGGAGAGAATCACCGCGCAGTTGCGAGAGATGCGGCGATCCGGAATTGCGAGATGGTTCCCCACCTCGCCGCGGCCAATCGAAAACGGCGACTCGGTAACGGGCACCGACCGGCGGGTGTTTTCAGGCGAAACGATTTCGAGAACGGCTTCGCCGAGGGCTGGGGCGTCTGGCATAGGATGACTCGGAGGTGCGATTGTATCACTAACCTCATCGCCGCCCGCAGGTCCGGAGTCAGGCCGGTCCCCTTGAGCGCAATTCCATGCAGCGGGAGCGCATCTCCACGCGATAATATGCGGGGGGACATCCTGACGTCTGAGGTGACAACATAAACGCGCCGCAATCGCTTCACGACGAAGGCCAGAGTCTAAGCCGCCGAAAGCCCGCAAGCCTGCTTAAGGAGATAACTGATGAGTAATCAGCAATCCGACGCGCTGGTCTTCTTCGGAGCGACCGGCGACCTGGCCTACAAGAAGATTTTCCCTGCGCTGCAAGCGATGGTGAAACGCGGAACTCTGAATGTGCCGGTGGTGGGCGTGGCCAAGGCCGGATGGAATCTGGACCAGCTCCGCGCGCGAGCCAAGGACAGCCTGGAAAAACACGGCGGAGTCGATCCCGCGGCTTTTGAGAACTTGAGCGCCAGGATGCGTTACGTGGACGGCGACTACCAGGACCCGGCGACGTTCGAAGCCCTTCGCGGGCAGCTGAAGGACGCGCATCAGCCCTCCTATTATCTGGCCATTCCTCCTGTCCTGTTTGAAACCGTGGTCGAAAACATCGCGAAATCGCACGGCGCCGGCGATGCGCGAGTCATCGTCGAAAAACCCTTTGGGCACGATCTGGTCTCGGCCCAGGAACTGAATAAGATTCTCCTTTCCATCTTCGACGAATCCAGTATTTTCCGCATCGATCACTTCCTCGGCAAGCAGCCCGTGGACAATATGCTCGTCTTTCGCTTCGCGAATGCGTTCGCGGAAGCATTCTGGAATCGCCACTATATCGAGAGCGTGCAGATCACCATGGCGGAAGATTTTGGAGTGCAGGGCCGCGGGGCTTTTTACGACGGGACCGGGACCATCCGCGATGTCGTTCAGAACCACCTCTTCCAGGTGCTCTCCAACCTGGCGATGGAGCCTCCGGTCCGGTCCGACGGCGAGTCCCTGCGCGACGAAAAAGTCAAAGTGCTGAAAGCGATTCCGCCCATTGAGGAGAAAAACCTGGTGCGCGGACAATTCCAAGGTTACCGGGATGAAAAGGGAGTCGTCAAAGACTCGCAGACGGAAACTTTCGCCGCCTTGCAGTTGGAGATCAATTCCTGGCGCTGGAAGGGGGTTCCTTTCTACATTCGAGCCGGCAAGTGCTTGCCGGTGACCTGCACGGAAATCCTCGCCAAGTTTCGCAAGCCTCCCACGCTCATCCCCGACAGTATTTTGACGGAGAACCATCTTCGTCTCCGCCTCAGTCCCGACGTGGTCATCGCCATGGGACTGATGTCGCTGGCGCCGGGCGAAATAATGGGACTCCAGGCCGGCGAAATGGTGGCCACGAGTTCCCCGGGCGCGGGCGACATGGATGCTTACGAACGCTTGCTCGGCGCGGCGATGGCCGGTGATAACTCGCTCTTCGCGCGAGAAGACTACGTGGAAGAAGCGTGGCGCATCGTTGATCCCGTGTTGAAAAAAGGCACGCCGGTCTATCCGTATGCGGCGAATACTTGGGGTCCCGCCGAAGTCGCGCGCGTGGCACCGCCCGGAGGCTGGGACGTCCCCGCTCGCGGGCCGGACAATCTTTTGGCGGACAGCTAAGACGTTCATCCAATAAACAAATTTGAAGTTGGAACTGTTTATCAATGCTGGCGCGGCGCGAAGTCCCATCGAAGTGGCGAGGCTGCTGTAGCCCGGGTCTTCAGACCCGGGGGTTTTCATGTGGTCGCGGCAGAAAACCCCGCCTCTGAAGAGGCGGGCTACAACAAATCGTCCCAGGACTATATGGATGTAATAGAATGCGCGGATCGACCGATCCAAGGAGGAAGCATGAATTATTTCAGAAATTTATTCGCCATGGGGATAGCGTGTGCGGGGCTGATGGCCACGCTGGCCAGCGTGCCGGCGACTGCTGCCGATGATGCTGTCGTAACCGCGGACAAAGCCGCGGCAGCGGCGCTCTCAAAAGGCGACAAAGTTGCCGCGAACAAGTGGCTCGACCCGGATTTCAGTTGGATCGACTCCGAAGGAATTATGTGGGCCAAGGAAGATGTTTTTCGGGCCGGCTTGAAGCCTCTCATCGCGGCGGGAGACGACGTCAAGATCACCGAGCACAAATATGGCAAGAGCGTTGTGTGGATCCAATGGAACCAGGGCAATAAATATTCGGCAAGATTCTGGGTGAAGCGCCCAGCCGGTTGGAAACTCCTGCACACGACCGAAATTGCGTCGATGCCCAAGCGGGATTTCAAGACCGTCGAGCCGGCGTATGAAATCCCCTGCAATAATCCCTGCAAGGCAGTGCCCTACAAACCGCTGAGTCCTGGGGAAAAGGCATCCCTTGACGAATGGCAAACGCAAGAATCCAGCCAGGCAAATTGGGAAGTGCACGTCGCCGACAATATGGATCAACGCGTCGTAAGCACGTACGGCGGGGCTTCCCCTTCCAAGGCCGACCGCATCATCGGAATGAACAAACGCAAAACGGCAAATCCGGACGCTCCCAAGGTCGGAGCGGCTCCGGCCTTGTGGATTCGCACGTGGGATTTTGGAGATGCGGTCGTGATGGTTTCGGTCCAACCGACATACGGCGACAAAGCGTATTGGTCCAGCCGCGTGCTTGCCCCGAACGAGTCCGGCCTATGGCAAATGATGGAGAGCTATCACAACTATATTCTGGCTTCGCCCGTCATGACGGCCACGCCAAATCAACCTGACCTGAATTAACACGCAAGAGGATTGCATCCGTGTTGAAACAAAACGGCTCAGAGAGGCCAAATTCTCCCTGAGCCGTTTTTATGTGCCCGAAGCAAATTCAACTTGGAGAATTCTGGCTATCTGTGAAAACGCCCCACCAGCACGCCCTTGCCCAAAATATGGCCGTCCATTGCAGCAATGACGTCCGCGCGCGTGGCGTCCGCACCCAGGCTGAGTTTTGTATCCAGAGCAAAAAGTTCAAACGTGTAGTGATGATACGGTCCCACGGCAGGGGCGCCCGGTCCGAGATAGCCGACAGCACCTCGGCGATTCTTGGCCTGGATGGTTCCGTCGGTCATCAAGGGAACGGTGGGCACGGCTTCGGGAAGCCCCGTCGCGTTTCCGGGGATGTTGAAAGCCATCCAGTGAAGGACGTCGCCGATTTTCTTATCGATCGCGACATCAGGATCATGCGCGATCAAAACGAAGCTGACCGTATTCGGTGGAACGTTGGTCCATTTCAGTTGCGGCGACACAAAACTGTCGACCGATTGCGTGAATTTCGGCGGAATGACGGAACCGTCCTCGAAGGCCGGCGAGGTCAGCGTTAAACCCGGGACTGCCGGGGCGGCTGCCGGCGGGGCCTGCGCTTTTGCGGGCGCCGAGACAGCTGCGGAAAATGCCAGAATCGCGCAGATTGTAAATATTCGCGTAAATTTCATTTTGCTCTTCTCTCCTTTTAAATTCGTCGGGAGTCCAATTCTGAGTACTGGGCAACGGGTAATGTACGCCTGACCGCCTCATCTCGCAATGTTGCCGTAGCACAGGCTTCAAGCCTGTGGGGGTTCGTCCTTGCGAGGGGCAAAAACCCACAGGCTGAAGCGTGTGCTACTTGAAATTCAGCGTGCCGGCAGCGGCTGCAGGGGCGGCGTCTTGCCTCCCGGCGTGGGATCCTCGGCCGTGTTGCTCAACATGGCTAAAGTTATATAGACCCCACTAACCGTGATGAGATCGACGATTTGCTGATCGCTGAAAACTTCGCGCGCTTTTTTAAAGGAGGCATCGCTGACCACGTGATTGGTCGCCAGGTCCATGCAGAGATCGTACACCGCCGCCTCGTCCGGCTGCATGGACGCCGGCCGCCTTCCGACCTTGAGATCATTCGCGACCGCTTCGGGCAGGCCCGCTTTGAGCGCCAGCGGATAGTGAGCCGTCCACTCCACCTGCGAGGTCCACAGCCGCGCCTGGATCAGAATCGCAAATTCATTCAGCCGGCGCGGAACGGAAGTGTTGAAACGCAGGTAATCGAGCATCGCAAACATGCGCTGGCCCATGACCGGGCTGCGCAGCATCATGTTGTACGGACCGGAAATCCCGATGCTCGAAACCTTCAGAATCTCATCCGCAAACGGGCGCTGCTGATCGTTCAATTGCTCCATTTTGAGCAACGGAAATCGCTGTTCCTTATCCGCGGAATGCACCTGCACCTCCGGCATCATGAGCGCCAAACCAATTCCACCCGCAACGCATAACGCTAACACGATCAGTCGCTTCATGTCCTTGCTCCTCCGCACCTGGGATATCCAACCGGTCTTCCTGGCCGAACGGCAACATATATCCAGCTGCGCCGGATTGCAACGCCCCGGCGCATTTCAATCTTCAATATTTCTTATGGGCGATCCCCAAGTATCGGGGGCGAAAGGGCTTTGGTTTCCGAGCGGATAGTAAGCCCGGTGTGAAAACTCGCCATTGTAAAACAAGGCTACATCGAGCTTGACGGCCTTCAGGACTTCCGACAAGACAACCATGCGAGCTCCAAACTGCAGTCAAGGAGTTTCGGCAAGCTGGTCCAGACGCTGGGTCAATTAAACCACATACTACTCGCGTCCGAGCAAGAGAACCAGACGCTCAGATAAGTATCGAGTCTCATTCTGCGGTATATTGAATGCGTTGATACAGCCGAAGCAGCGAATCGCTGGTCGAGCAAAATCCAAGTAGAAGAAGGAGATGAAATATGCCACCACAGACCACCGCCACTCCCAACATCAAAGGCACCGTGAGCCGTCGGGCGGAACGATTGGCCGATCGCATCGAGGAAGGCGCTGCCGGCTTGGCTGCCTTTGCGGAAGGACTCTCGGAAGCGGAGTGGCGCGCACCGGTGTCGGGTACGGACCGTCGTCCGGTCGGCGTCATCGTGCACCATGTCGCCAGCATGTACCCGATCGAGATTGATGTCGCGCGAGCCGTCGCCGGCGGCAAGGCCATTACGGACGTCACGTGGGAGGTTGTCGCCGGGTTGAATGCCAAGCATGCCCAGGAACATGCAGGAGAGACGAAAGCCGCCGCGCTCGAGCTCTTGCGCCGAAACAGTCATGAGGCGGCCGCTGCGGTACGCGCGTTCACGGATGAGGAGTTGGATCAGGCGGCGCCCTTCTCCCTGAGCTTCGGCGCGCCTGTCACCGCGCAGTTTGTCATTGAGGACCACGCACTACGCCATAGCTGGCACCACTTGGCGCGCATCCGTAAAGCATTGGGCCGGTGACTTTGCTGCCTGGCGGCGCCTGGCCACTATTTAGGATTGTTCGAGACTGCGGGGCGTACCGCATGCGGCAGTTTCGTTACACCCGGATTGATCCGATAAGCGGTAAGAAGAAAGAGCGATCAACAACCATTGGCCCAGCTCGCAGACTTCCCCACGGAGTCAAAGTGTCGGCGGGAGATCGACCGCCAGCGGCTGATCGAGGAGGTTAGTCAGCCGCAAACCGATGACAAGCTTCCGAGCCTGTCCTACTACACCCACTCCACGCCCAAATTCTTCAGCTTCTCGCGAAGGCCGTACATGTCCAGGCCCAATTCGCCTGCCTTCAAGCGCTCGCGGCTTTTCGCTTCTTTTGCGAGCCGCGCTTCGCACAGGCGGACGACCTCCGGCGCATCCTGGCGTGGAACGACGACGATGCCGTCGACGTCGCCAACGATAACGTCGCCGGGATGAACCAGCGCTCCCGCGCAGACGATGTCGATATTCACATAGCCCGCTGTTTCCTTGACGGTTCCCTGCGCCGAGATCGCGCGCGAAAAGGCCGGGAACTGCATGGCGGTCAGGTCCGCGACGTCGCGGACGCCCGCGTGAATCACCAGCCCTTTAATCCCATGCGCCCGGCACGAAGTCGCCAGCAATTCCCCGAAAAATCCGTCGGTGGAATCGGAATGGGTCGCTACAACCAGAACGTCACCCGGCTTGCACACCTCGATGGCGGCATGAAACATCAGGTTATCGCCGGGGTGGCAAAGCACGGTCACGGCTGGGCTCCCGATGCGCGCGGCCGGATAAATCGGCCGCATATACGGCAGCATCAATCCCGTCCGGCCCTGCGCTTCGTGCACCGTGGCCGTGCCGAATTCCCCGAGTTTCCGGACCACTTCCGCGTCCGGCCGTTCGATGTTGCGTACGATTCTAGGCTTCATGGGAAAATTCTCCGTAGTTTGCTGAACGCGTTTACTGAACGAGCGCGGCTGGATTCGTGACCGTCATTCGTCGAATCTCGTCGACGCTGAATCCGCTATCCAACATCTTCTGCGCGAACATGGCAAAGCCCTCGGCGACCGGCGGATTAATCGTTTGTCCCAGGTCCGTCGAGAGCACGCAGCGTTCCGGACCAACCACGCGAATGGCTTCGAGCACCGCGTCCCACGGAGCTTTCCCCGTGTGCATGGTGGTGAAACAGTGTTCGATGAAAGCGCCCATTCCCGCCAGCTGTTTCTGTTCGTCCGCGGTCAGGTTTTGCGAAGGGAATTCCGCGTGCGTGACCAGGACTCTTTTCGTCCCCATTTCGCGCGCCGTTTTCACCAGCTCGAAAATCTCGACGCGCCCGAGGTGTCCCGTCGCCAGAATCATGTTGTGCCTGGCGATCAACTCGATGCAGCGCCGCGTGACTTCGGAAATTTTTCCATTGGAATCGAGCACCGTGAGCGGCGGCGGGGAGATTCCGGTTGCGGCGAGTTCCCGCTGAATTTTCGCCCAAAAAGGAAGTTTCACGTTGGGCCCATCCAGACGTCCCGCGGTTTCATTCTTGGCGTCCACGGTCGGGAACCATACGATCTTGCAACCGGAACGTCCGGCAAGCTCCAGCGCCACGGGATTCAGTCCCCCCACGGAATGATTCAGTGTGATGGCCCCGTAGGCGGCAATGCCCGGCACAGCTTTCGTGACGACTTTGGCGCGTTCGGCCGTTGGAAAGTAATGCGACTTGAGGACAAAACCTTTCAGCCCGCGCCCCAGAAATTCTTTCGCCAGGTCCAGGTCGTCCACGCGCCGCTCGATGACGTCAGGCGCGACATGCACCTGCAAGTCATACGCACCCTGAAGGCACTTCCAAGCCGTGTCGGAAACCGGTGTGGCTTTCGCTCCAGCCGCACCCTCACCGGCGCTTGGCGATGTTGCCGTCATATCCTGTTTTCCTTTCCAATCCGATCTTCAATCCGGCCGGCTCGGAAGGTGAAGGAAGCCCTTGCCGGGTAAAAATGGCGTATCCGTTCGAATGGATTCCGAAATTCGGGAGCCACCCGGAAAAAGTAGCAGGCAGAGAATATACTCCATTGCCGGGATGTTTCACTAGGGGCCGCAGTGGATTTGAGTAGCGCGGGCTTCAGCCTGCGGGTTTTGGTACTTGCAAGGATAGAAATACAGCTTAATGGCAGCTTTGATTGTCAGCAAACACGCCGCTGACGAGCATCGAACTAAGGAACCGGCTGCAATCGGAAATCTTCGCCAGGGTTGGATCGTTTAGCATGGTGTCGGGACGGACCGTGTTGGTAGCATTCAGGGACTGGCGCGTCGCCACCACGTCGCTCGCCCACCTCGAGAGGTTTGAAAATTCGTTCTGCAGGAGCTGCAAGGCGTCCTGGTCGGCGGCGGTGGACGCGGCTACCGCCAACTGCCCGAAGTTTGCCTCCGCGCGATCGTGATAGTCCTGCGGCCAGGTTCCTGCGACGGGCACGCCATAGGTCAGGATAGTCCCAACGGCTCCCCTCCACTCGCGCATTTCCGCGAGTTCCGCGATGGCCAGGCTCGCAAAATTCCTGGACAGGCCGGGCGGGGGCGCCGGTGGCAGGGGCGCGATTCCGGCACTCGGAGCCGCTGCCGTACCCGATTCCGGAAAGGTAAGCACGACTCGATTGGCCTCGAGCGTGACGGAGCCCTTCATGAATTGAGCGACGGTTTCCACGTCGACATAGGCGCGGCCGCCCATTTGCACTACCATTCCGGCGGACTTTCCATTCACAATTAATGCCCGGTCGGGCGTGTTCTGCGCCAATAGGATTCCTGCAAAAAGCAGAATGGATCCAATTAAGAGGAAGTACGAAATACCGCTGCGATTTCTCATGGTGTCCCCGCTTCCATTCAAATCGGACTGGGGCCAGGCGCTAATAATAGGTTACAGCGTTCGCGGCCCCGCTTCTAGTGGGAGTTCAATGTAGGACTGGTACGCCGCCTGTAGCACAGCCACTCTTGGCTGTGCGGGGTTTGCCATCGTCGTGTGCCGATGATTTGATTGTGAGGCCGACAAAACCACACAGCCAAGAGTGGCTGTGCTACTTAAACATTGACTCAAATGCATCGTCGTCAGATTTTGCGCAGTCCGGCCGCTTCGTAGCGCGTCACAGGCGGCGGGAGTTCGCGGCTCACCACCACGTCGACAATCGCGGGTTTTCCAGATTCCTCCGCGCGCCGCAGGGCCGGGATGAATTGGTCGGCGGAGGTGACGCGTTCGCCATGCGCGCCAAACGCGCGGGCCACGTCGGCAAACTGCACGTCGAGAAACTCGCTCGCCTCGGGGCACATCTCTTCATGCACGTATTTCTGCACGTGATACTCAAAGGCGAGTGAGCAATTGTTCATCACAATTTGTACGACCGGAAGTTTCAGCCGCAGCGCAGTTTCGAGATCGGGCAGATGATAGCCGAGCCCGCCATCGCCGGTGAGGCCGAAGACGCGGCGCTTTGGTCCCACCGCAAGCTTCGCGCCAAACGCCGCGGGAAACGCCCAGCCAAGAGAGCCTGCCGCGCGCAGCGTGTTGCGCCCTGCTTTCTTTTGTTGCAGCACGGTCACGGCCCAAGCCGCCATGTAACCTGTGTCCGCGACGAGCATATCGTCGCCTCCAACATGCTGATCGATCAGGCGCATGATGTGATAGGGATTGAGTTTTCCTTCGTGCATGGATTCGCGCGACACGCGTTCCAGGTCTTTCTGCCACGCGGCGACCGAGCCTTGCACTTGCTTCGTCCAGGGGGCCCACTTGCTGCCGTTCACGCGCGCGGCGAGCGCTGCTTCGCGCAACATTTTCAATGCTTCCCGCGAATCTCCAACCATCGACAACTCCTCGCGGTACGTGCGCCCAAGCGAATTCGGATCGAGATCGATGTGCACGATGCGCGTGCCCTTGCCCGGGTACTGAAATACGTTGGTTCCCATCGAGCTCAATTTCGTGCCGATCGCGAGGCAGAAATCCGCGCCGGCGAGCGTGTCGTTGGCGACCTTGCGCGAATAGCGCCCGCACACGCCGACGGCCAGCGGATGCGTGTCGGCGATGCTGCCTTTGCCGGCCATCGTGGTCACGACGGGAATGTTCAGCGCCTCGGCGAGCGCGGTCAGCTCTTGCCACGCTTCGGAGAGAATCACGCCGCCGCC